>NZ_JARVRI010000020.1:0-100847 GCF_030209785.1 Arthrobacter sp. efr-133-TYG-120 | reverse complement strand
CCCGTGAAAGAACCGAAGCCATGTCGAGTGACCAGAATGCCCCGACGCCCTTCGTGCACTGCCCGTGTCATGGCGACGGTCAAGGCTTCATCGAGCTAGTGTTCCATGCTGGCACGGTCGGTGACAGTGACTGTGATCTGGGTGTCAATGGTGGTTCGCATGATCTAACGTCCTCGGGTTTCGAATGTGTCGCGCACTCTCACGAGCTACCGGCGGGTCTCTAGCTTTCGGCTGGGTAGCGTCTTCCAGTTCAGCCCGATCAGTCCCGGACCGGTGGGTGCATCGGTGTGCCCAATCTTCGTTCCACCGCTGGACAAAGAATCGGACCCACACCTGAGCCGATTCGAGTAACGGATTTGTGATCGCTGAGGGATGGGTAGGAAGCATACGAGGCGATCACCTTGCGGACCTGTCCGGCTTCGATCAGGATGCCGAGGCCCTTGCCGTCCACGCCCATGTTGTTGGACACCACGGTGAGGTTATTGACGCCGGAATCGCGCACCGCCTCGATCAGATCAGCCGGGATGCCGCTGAGGCCAAAGCCTCCGACGGCGAGCGACATGCCGTCCCGGCGCGTGCCGTGTAAGGCATCAGCGGCGGTTGATGTGTGTTAATACATTTCTTCTCCTCAGCGTGTGTCATGAATCGGGGTTGGTCTTGGCCCAGGTTTATGGGTCTCTTGGGCTGATATTCCGGCCCCGGTACTTAGCGTGCCGGGGCGTCGCCGCTCATCTGGCCGTCGCCCTATCGCGATCGAGGCACGGGCAAAGGTGGGCCTCGCCCGTGCCAGAATCTGTATTTCTCCTGCCTCTACTGAGTCCTACCTGCTCCCACCTAGTGACAGACGGTCCTCTGCAACGTGGCCTCGGCGTGCTTCAGAATTGGTCCGTCAATCATCCGGCCGTTGAAGCGGAACACCCCACTCCCCGCAGCTGCCGCCGCTGCCAGCAGCTTGCGAGCCTCCAAGACGTCAGCATCGGAGGGTGCATAGGCGGCCCGGACAACTGCCACCTGGCTAGGGTGAATGCACGCCTTGGAGCCAAAACCCGAAGCAACGGCGTCGGACGCTTCCAACGCAAGTCCTTCAAGATCAGCGATATCCAAGTAAACGGAATCGATGGCGTGTTTCCCAGCGGCACCTGCGGCCATCAGCACCGAAGACCGGGCATGGAGTGCTACGCTACGGTAGCCTCCGTCCGAATGTCTGCTTGAGGTCCCACCAAGGGATGCCAGTAAGTCCTCGGCGCCCCACATCATTGCCACGACATTCGGTTCAGCGGCAATTGAACCCGCGTTAGCGACACCGGCGGCCGTCTCGCAGAGAGCAACTACTCGGTAGCTTGCGAGAGCTCTGAGCTGTTGGGCGTCCTCGGTCTTGGCCAACATGACCGTGCGGTAAGGCGTAAGGGCAAGACATTGCAGGTCGTTTTCGAACTCATCCGTGCCCACCGGATTGATGCGCACGATTGTCCGGCCGGGATCTAGACTCGGAGCATTCCCCTTGCCTCCCAACTGGGCCTTGATCTCGCTTCGGGCGCGTTCCTTGTCGTCAGGCGCGACGGCGTCTTCTAGATCGAGTATCACGGCATCAGAGCGCTCGGCCGCCTTTAGGTAGCGTTCAGGCCGGTCTGCAGGGCAGAAGAGCAGGGCCGAACCAATCGCAAAACTCATGATGGCTGGCCGTCCTGTCGGAACGCGCTGTGTGCAGCACGTGTCCATATCAAACTGTTGCGCGTGGCTACGGCGACCACCACACCATGCTGATTTCTGCCGGTGTGTTTCATAGTGACGATGCCCTGTCCCGGCCGGGAGGAAGACAGCCGCTTTTCAATGACGGCTGTGTCGGTGTAGAGGGTGTCCCCGTGGAAGAGCGGTTGGGGGAAGGAGACATCCGTCAGGCTCAGCTGGGCAATGATGGTGCCTTGCGTAAGTTGAGGTACTGACTGCCCCACCATGGCAGCAAGGGTAAACATGGAGTTCATCAGCCGTTGACCAAATGGCTGGCCTGCACTCCACGCGGCGTCGAGGTGTAGTGCCTGGGTGTTCATGGTCATCGTAGTGAACAGCACATTGTCTGTTTCGGTAACGGTACGGCCAGGACGGTGCGCATAGCTTACGCCTTCTTCAAGTTCGTCGAAGTACAGCCCGCGCTGTTCGATGACACGAGCCTGTTTTATGGGGACTGGGACTCTCTTGGTCATGATGATCCTTTCAGCCGGCTACAGGCCCAGTTCGCGGGCGATCAGCATCAGCTGGACTTCCGTGGTGCCCTCGCCGACTTCGAGGATCTTGGAGTCGCGGTAGTGGCGTGCCACGGTGAATTCGTTGATGAAGCCATAGCCGCCGAACACCTGGGTGGCGTCCCGCGCGTTGTCCATGGCTGCCTCGCCTGCGACCATCTTGGCGATGGCCGCCTGCGTCTTGAACGGCTTGCTGGCGAGCATCCGGGCGGCCGCGTCGTAGTAGGCCAAGCGGGCGGTGTGGGCGCGTGCTTCCATCCGGGCGATCTTGAACGCGATGGCCTGGTACTTGCCGATGTTCTGGCCGAATGCGCTGCGTTCCTTGGCGTATTTCACCGACTGGTCCACGCAGCCCTGGGCCGCGCCGACGGCCAGCGCCGCGATCGCGATCCGGCCCTCGTCCAGGATGGAGAGGAAGTTGGCGTAGCCGCGGCCCTGGGTGCCGAGCAGGTTTGCTTCGGGGACGTGGACGTTGTTGAGCGTCAGCGGGTGGGTGTCCGAGCCGTTCCAGCCGACCTTGTTGTAGGCCTTCTCGGCGGTGAATCCCGGGGTGTTGGTGGGCACCAGGATGGTGGAGATTTCCTTCTTGATGCTGCCGTCCGCGCGTTCGTCCTGGCCGGTGACAGCGGTGACGGTGACGAGCTTGGTGATGTCGGTGCCGGAGTTGGTGATGAACTCCTTGTTGCCGTTGATGACCCATTCACCGCCGCCGAGCTTGGCGGTGGTCTTGGTGCCGCCGGCGTCGGACCCGGCTTCCGGTTCGGTGAGGCCGAAGCCGGCGAGGGCCTTGCCGGAGGCCAGCAGCGGCAGCCATTCCTCCTTTTGGGCGGTGTTGCCGAAGCGGTGGATCGGCATGGCGCCGAGGGACACGCCCGCCTCGAGGGTGATCGCGACCGACTGGTCCACCCGGCCGAGTTGTTCCAGGGCCAGGGCGAGGGCGAAGTAGTCCCCGCCCATGCCGCCGAACTCTTCCGGGAACGGCAGGCCGAACAGGCCCATGTCCGCCATCTGGGAGACCACTTCGTAGGGGAAGCTGTGCTCCTCGTCGTGTTTGGCGGACACCGGGGCCACCACTTCGTCGGCGAATTCGCGCACGGTGTTGCTGAGGTCCTGGTAGTCCTCGCTGAGGTCAAAACTAGCCATGGGGTGACTCCTGTGTCTGGGATACATCTGTGGTTTGTGGAACGTTCAATAGAGCTGGCGGTCAGTACCGGTTGGTGATTGCGCCTGCGTCAGTACGGCGGGGTCATTCGGCCGCGCCCATCGCGATGACGGCTTCCTTGATGGTGTCCTCGGCTCTGGAGAATTCGGGCGGGTGGATGGTGGCGAGCACCTGGTCGGCCTTGACGAGGTCGCCGGAGCCGACGCTGATGTGGACGGTGCCGTCGAGGGGCGCCACAAGCTGGTGCTCCATCTTCATGGCTTCCACCGAGAGCAGCACCTGGCCGGCCACCACGGTGTCGCCGTTGCTGACGGACACCGACACCACGGTCCCGGGCATCGGTGAGCGCACTGCGGGGTCGGCTGCGCCTTCTTCGCGTTCGATCGCGGCCAGCACCTGGGAGAGCCGCGTCTCCCGGGTGAGTACTTCGAGGCGGCAGGACCAGCCCTCGTTGCCAAGAAACAACTCGGTTGGCCAGCCATCTGTGCCAGCACCAGTCGAGGCAATCGAGTACCTCAGGGCTTTGCCGTTGTAACTGAGCCCGACGTAGTCGTCGCTCAAGGTCGCCAATATTGCCCAGAATTCCAAGCCGTTCTCCACCCGCACCTTGAACGGACCGGACGAACCTACTCCCGTGACGCTTACGATGGCACTCTCGCTTGGGGAAGTACCGAGTCGGATGCGCCAGATTCCGCGGTTGCCGTGCCGCCAGCCGTTCCCACAGTTCCAAAGGCTGCTCCCAGGAAATGACCGGTCTTGGTCGTCCATCTTCTTAAGGTAGAGCGCGGCGGCGGCGAGTTCGGCGTCGGCCGTCTTCCGGAAGGTGAACTCCGGCATCCTGCGTTCGATCAGGCCGGTGTCGAGCCGGCCGGCGCGGACGTCGGGGTCGTTGATCAGCAGGCGCAGGTATTCGACGTTGGTGTCGATCCCCAGCGCGGTGTACCCGGCCAGCGCCTCGTCGAGGGTGTCGAGGGCGGCGGCCCGGTTCTCTCCCCACGCGATGACTTTGGAGATCATGGGGTCGTAGCTGGAGGAGATTTCCAGGCCTTCGATCAGCGCCGAGTCCACCCGGACGCTGCCTGCTGAGCCTGCTGAGTCAGCGGGCAGTTCGTCCAGGAGCACGACCCGCCCGCCGGAGGGCATGAAGTTCCGTTCCGGGATTTCGGCGTAGACGCGTGCTTCCACCGAGTGCCCGGTGAGGACGATCTGGTCCTGGGTCACGGTGAGTTCCTCGCCGGCGGCGATCCGGATCTGCCATTCGACGAGGTCGATGCCGGTGACCATCTCCGTGACGGGGTGTTCGACCTGGAGGCGGGTGTTCATTTCCATGAAGAAGAACTCGTCCGGGGCGTTGTCCGAGACCAGGAATTCGACCGTGCCGGCGCCGGAGTAGTTGACACTGCGCGCGGCGTTGCAGGCGGCCTCGCCGATCCGGGCCCGGACGTCCGCGCCGTCGGGCAGGGATTCCAGCAGCGGGGACGGCGCCTCCTCGATGACCTTCTGGTGGCGGCGCTGCAGGGAGCACTCGCGCTCCCCCAGATGGATGACGTTGCCGTGGTTGTCGGCGAGGACCTGGACCTCGATGTGCCGCGGGGTGGTGACGAGCCGTTCCAGGAACAGGGTGTCGTCGCCGAACGCGCTGGCGGCGACCCGGCGGGCGGTCGCCAGGGTGGCTTCGAGGTCCTCGGGGCGTTCGACGATATGCATGCCTTTCCCGCCGCCGCCGGCGGAGGGCTTGATCAGGAGCGGGAACCCGACGCCGGCCGCGGCCCCGATCAGCTGCGCGTCGGTCATCCCGGGTTCGGCGATGCCCGGGACCACCGGGACACCGTAGCCGGTGACGTGGTTCTTGGACCGGATCTTGTCGCCCATGACGTTCAGGGATTCCACGCCGGGGCCGATGAACGTGATCCCGGCTGTTTCCAGGGCGCGGGCGAAGTCGACGTTTTCGCTCAGGAAGCCGTAGCCCGGGTGCACGGCCTCGGCCCCCGTGTCGCGGCAGGCCCGCAGGATGGCGTCGATCTTCAGGTAGCTCTCGGTGGCGGCCGCCGGGCCGATGCGGACGGCGACGTCGGCCTCCCGCACGTGCCGGGCACCGGCGTCGGCGTCGGAATAGACGGCCACCGAACGGATGCCCAGGGCCCGCAGGGTCCGGATGACGCGGCAGGCGATCTCGCCGCGGTTGGCGACCAGGACCGTGCCGAACAAAGGGGTGCCGGTTGCGGGGGTGGCTGGCGGGGTGGCCACGGAAGGCGTGGTGGGCGAAGAGATGGTCGACGAAGAAAGATTCATGGCTGGCTCACATCCGGAACAGGCCGAAGGAGGTCTCCGGCAGTGGGGTGCGGGAGACGACGTCGAGCGCCAGTCCCAGGACGGTGCGGGTGTCCGCGGGGTCGATCACGCCGTCGTCCCAGAGCCGGGCGGTGGAGTAGTAGGGGCTGCCCTGGTCCTCGTACTGCTGTTTGATCGGGGCTTTGAACGCTTCTTCGTCCGCGGCGGACCATTCCTCGCCGCGGGCCTCGTACTGGTCACGTTTCACCGTGGCCAGCACGCTGGAGGCCTGGTTGCCGCCCATCACCGAGATCCGGCTGGCGGGCCACATCCACAGGAAGCGCGGCGAGTACGCCCGCCCGCACATCGAGTAGTTGCCGGCGCCGAAGGACCCGCCGATCACCACCGTGAGCTTGGGGACCCGGGCGGTGGCGACGGCGGTGACCATCTTGGCGCCGTTCTTGGCGATGCCGCCCTGCTCGTAGTCCTTGCCGACCATGAAGCCGGACAGGTTCTGCAGGAAGATCAGCGGGATGCCGCGCTGGTCGCAGAGTTCGATGAAGTGGGCGCCCTTGAGCGAGGACTCGCTGAACAGCACGCCGTTGTTCGCCACGATGCCCACCGGGTGGCCGTGCAGCTTGGCGAAGCCCGTGACCAGGGTGGTGCCGTAGTTCTTCTTGAACTCATGGAACCGGCTGCCGTCGACCAGCCGTGCGATGACCTCGCGCACGTCGTACTGGGCGTTTACGTCCGTGGGAACGGCACCGTAGAGCTCGTCCGGGTCGGCAACGGGCTCGACGACGGTGTCCACGTCCCAGACGGGTGCGGAAGGCTTCGGCAGGGTGGAGACGATGTCGCGGACGATCTGGAGGGCGTGCTCATCGTTCTCGGCCAGGTGGTCGGTGACGCCGGAGATTTTCGAGTGCACGTCGCCGCCGCCGAGTTCCTCCGCCGTGACGATCTCGCCGATCGCGGCCTTCACCAGAGGCGGGCCGCCCAGGAAGATGGTGCCCTGGTTGCGGACAATCACCGTCTCGTCGCTCATCGCGGGGACGTACGCGCCGCCGGCGGTGCAGGAGCCCATGACCGAGGCGATCTGTGGGATCTTGGCCGCGGACATCTTGGCCTGGTTGAAGAAGATCCGGCCGAAGTGTTCCTTGTCCGGGAAGACCTCGTCCTGTTTGGGCAGGAATGCCCCGCCGGAGTCCACGAGGTAGATGCAGGGCAGCCGGTTCTCCAGCGCGATCTCCTGGGCGCGGAGGTGCTTCTTTACCGTCATCGGATAGTAGGTGCCGCCCTTGACGGTGGCGTCGTTGGAGATGACGAGGATCTGGCGGCCGTGCACCAGGCCGATCCCGGCGATGACGCCGGCGCCCGGGGAGTCATCGTTGTACATGCCGTTGGCCGCGAGCGGGGCGATTTCCAGGAACGGGCTGCCGTCATCGAGCAGCCGATCAATGCGCTCCCGCGGCAGCAGCTTGCCGCGGGCCAGGTGGCGCTCCCGGGACTTAACCGGACCGCCCAGCGCGGCCGTGGCGAGGCGTTCCTTAAGCTCGCCGGCCAGCCCCAGCTGGGCCTCCCGGTTCGCGGCGAAGGCGGCGCTCGTAGCATCCACCCGGCTTTGCAACGTGTGCATTAGCATCTTCCATTCCGGATAAGTTTGCCCCCCGCAGTATTGGGTTGGCAGATAGCGGTCAATTTTGAGATACGACGACCGCTGCCCTTTTGAGAGAGTGACCGAAGTTCAGGAAGCTCGTGCAACTGGCCGGACCCGACGGACCTTCGAGCGCACCTGCCCCGTTTTCCACAGTCTTCCGACGGTCCTCTTCGTCACGGGGGGTGATGGGCGGGAACTTGAGTGCGTGTTCAGCATTCCATTCAAAGTGGTCATACCGATATGTCAATTGGTATCACCACCCTACGAGAAGTGAAAGCCTTGTCAAGGCGTCGATGCATAATCGCTATAGAATCGGAGGACCCCACCGTGAAAACGGACGAAAGGCAGCGACGGCTGATGACGATCCATGATGAGGAAATTCATTCGTTTGCCAACGTCTTCGCAAACGATCCTGTCTCGGCTGCCCTTGCCCGGCTTATCCGCGACTTGAATCCCGGCGACAGGCTCCCTAGCGAACGGGAATTGGCAATAAGGCTCAGCGTGAGCAGGACCGCTTTGCGCGACCGGCTCGGGGTCCTCGAAGGTCTGGGAGTTCTGCGGCGCCAGACGGGCGCGGGGACGTTCGTCGAGATGCTGAAGCCGGACGCCCTGGCCCTAGCCCTGAACCTTGCGATTGGATCTTCCCACCTTCCGCTCACGTCGCTTGAGTCTGTCCGGATTGCGCTCGAGCGACAGGCAGCACGCGAAGCGGCCATCAATTCAGACCCTGTGCTCGTGGCCTACATGCAGCGCGCCGTCAACACCATGGCGTCCACGGATGTACAGGTTGACGTCATGGATGCCGACCGCGCATTCCACCAGTCCCTTCTTCGGGCCGCCGGAAATCCGGCTCTCACTTTCTTCGCTGAGGCTTTGTCTGACGTATTCACGCAAGACTTGGCATATCGAAGTGCCCGGCTGAGCAGCGCCAGACTCACTTCCTCGGCCCGGGCACTGATGGTTGAACACCATCGCAGGATCCATGACGCAATCGTGAACCGAGACCCTTCGGCAGCCATGCAGGCAGTCGATGACCATTTCGATGCACTTCCTGTCAGCTAAGATCAATGGCCACTGACACTAGTCATCCAGATAGCGAGCGTGGCACGGTTGGATTTTTCTTCAAGCGAGGGCGTCCGATTAACAATGACCGTCGCCCGAGTCCTGCCGGATTTGGCCCCCTACGAGGGCGCGGCCCTGTGAACCTAGCGCCCCTACGCTCTTTATCTGGTGACGGAACCTGTGATTGAGGCCAGAGGCCGCAGGAACAGCGGACGCGCCAATCCCCATGCTGCGATCATGATCGCCAGGGAACCAGCGAAGATCCAGAGACCCGCCCAGCTCACAGTGTCCTGTGACGCATACATGTGATTCAGGTTTCGTAAGGCGCCCGTAGCGAGCACCAAGGCCACGTGGACCACTATGAAAGCAACCAAGTAGAACATCACCCATAGATGCACAGCACGGGCTATCTCGATCGGAAACATCCGGTGCAGCTTCAAGGGGGCTTGGTGCCAGGCCGGCGACATTCGCAGGCCAGTAATGATGGACAGAGGCGCGGCGATAAAGACGGTCGTGAAGTAGGCCAACATCTGCAGGGAGTTGTAGCTGACCCAGCCGTTATCCACGGGCCAACTCAGCGAGAAGTACTGCAGGGCAGCCGATATTGCGTTGGGGAATATGCCCCAGCTATCGGGGACGAGGCGCTTCCAATGTCCGGTGGTAAAAATAAGGACAAAGAAAACGATCCCGTTCAGTACCCATATAGTATCGAGGGAAATGTGAAACCATAGGTCGAGGCTGATTTTGGTCGGTTTGCTCTTGGATTTTCCCGGCCATCTGTCCTTTTTTCGCGTCCAGTACGCTGATGGCTTGGTTCTGGTTCGGACATGCCAGCCGGATCGGATGATCAGCACGATTAGCAGCGAGTTAAGAAAATGCTGCCAACCAACCCAGGGCGGAAGTCCTACTGGCACTCCCTCAGGCGAGTGCGTCTCACCCGGATACGAGGTGAGGAAGGATTGCACCGGGGTGGTCTCGCGTAGCAAGCGAGCCACCAGAACGGTCACCAGCAGCGCCATCAAGGCGACTGCGATGTTCCGAACAATCCGAGGCCACTTGCTCTTAACCGGGGGGAATTTCGTCGATGTCGACATGGGTTGGTTGCTCCGTGCTTCTATGAGCTGGGTGAAGAAGATAACCGCACCTAAGCTTTGCCAAAGCCAAGTGGCGGCGCCTGCGATGACGGATTTCGGGTGGACATTTTCGGCGCGACCTTGCCTTCGAGTGAATGGTCTAAATTTGTGCCGACGACTCGAGGAGCCGACAGAGTTCAATCGTGTAGTCCCCGGCAGTGGCTCCATCGATCACACGATGGTCAAAGGTCACCGTGACGTTGGAAATGGTTCGAATAACCATCTCGCCGCTTCTGATCACGGCGCGCGGCACGGCACGGTGAACTCCAACGATCGCAGTTTGCGGGTGACTGATGAGCGGCGTGGCGACGACTCCCCCTCTCTTCCCTGGGCTCGTAAGAGTAATTGTTGCCCCGGTTATGTCAGCGGAGGTGAGCCTGCCCTCCCGCGCCAGAATCGCCAGACGTCTGACTTCCGCGTCGATCTCTTTGACGTCCAGATTGCCCACATTGCGGATGACCGGGACCATGAGGCCGCGCGGGGTGTCCACGGCAATCGCTACGTTGCACTCATCGAAGCAGACGATCTCTGATTCGATGACATGCGCGTTGAAGTAGGGATATTTGGCGGCAAGGAGTCCAATAGATGCGCTGGTGATGGCGACGATCTTGCTGAGATCAACGTTCGTGAGGTCGCATTCTTCGACGACGTGGACGCCGGGGATTTGAGTGTGGGATAGTGCCATACGATCGGCGATGATCTTGCGAATCCCAGAAATCCGCACACGCCGTTCGCCTGGCGTGCTGGAGCTGTTCGGTTCAGCCACGCGCTTCGGCTTCCGATGCGAGGACGTCTCCCGAGGCAAAGTCAGTTCCAGGAAGCTGTCTTTTGGGTTGAGTGGTGCGTTCCACGGCTTTGGTTACCGTCGCGACGATGTCTTCGACGCTAGGAACAAACGCAGACTCTAAGTGCGCCGCGAAGGGAACTGGCGTGTGTGGTGGTTCCACAAAATCCATGGTGAAGTCGGGCAGGCCGTCAGCCGCACGGACGAGCTGAGCGCAGATCTCGGAGGCCGGACCGGCCACCGGCCAAGACTCTTCCACGATGACTAGGCGGTTTGTTCGCTGTGCCGACGTCAGGATGGTCAGAGTATCCAGGGGGGCCATCGAGCGCACATCGATTACTTCAACGTCGACCCCTTCGGCCGCCAGGGTCTTGGCGGCTCGGAGAGCACGGGAGACCATCAGACCGGAGGCTACGACAGTGACATCATTGCCTGGTCGCCGCACGCTTGCCGTCCCCAGCTCGGTTCTCAGATCGGGGTCCACTTCCGCCCGTGCGCCGTGCAGTAGGCTCATGTGCTCAAGGAAGACGACCGGGTTGTTATCTCGAATGGCGGCGCTCATCAGAGAGTAGGCATCCTGCGGTGTTGTTGGGATGACAATCTTGAGTCCAGGGAAACCCATCAGCATGCCGATGCAGGACTCGGCGTGTCCGCGGTGCGGGCCGATCCCGAATTTCGCCCTCACGACAAGGGGGACGGTGACGTTAGCTCGGGTTCGGTAGGCTACCGAGGCGCCTTCGAGGGCTAGTGGTGTCATGGTGAGCGCAAGGAACTCGGCGAACATGAGGTCTACGATGGGTCTGCTTCCTGCCATTGCAGCGCCGACGGCGCTGCCGATCATGGAGGCCTCCGAGATGGGTGCATCGATGAGCCGCCCGGCGGGGCCAAATTTCTCCCACAGACCCTTGGTGGACTGCATGGGGCCTTCGAAGATCCCAATATCTTGGCCCATCAGGTAGATGGAGTCGTCCTTGTCCATGGCAGCGCCGATTGCGGCAACAATAGCTTCGCTGATGGTCATCCTGCTCATGATGCAACTCTCCAGTCTTCGGCGAACGCCGACGGGCCCCTCATCGAATGCTCAGATGCAAGGCCCTCCTTAGCCGCCGCGGCGATGATATCCATTTGCTCAGTTACAGATTCTGTCTCAGCCGCAGCGGTATCGGCAGTGAGTTCCCCAGCAGCGATTAGCGACTGAGCGAATCGGATGATGGGATCAAGACTCTCCCACGCAGCCACTTCTTCGCTTGACCGATAGGTTTCTGGGTCGTTCATGTAATGACCACCCATGCGGTAGGTGAGGGCATGGATCAGAGTGGGTCCTCCGCCATCTCTTGCCCGTTCGACGGCCGTGACTCTCGCGTTGATCACTGCCTCCAGGTCGTTGCCATCAACGTCGACGGCGGCAATTCCGAGCGCTCTCGCCCGGTCTGATACTTGTCCCCCGGCTATCGCAGTGGTTGCTGGGAGTGAGGTCGCATACTGGTTGTTCTGACAGATGAGAACTAGCGGAAGCCTCAACATGGAAGCCAAGTTCATGGATTCAGCCACGATTCCTGCGTTCGAAGTTCCGTCGCCGAATGCACAGACAGTTACATTGTTTGACTTCTTCTGCTGCAGATGAAGCGCGGCCCCAGTTGCATAGGCGACTGTCGTACCCAGAGATCCGGAAAACATCCCTATAAACCGATCACTCGGAGTAGGGCAGATGTCCCCACGCCAGTTGCCCCCCGAATTGCTGCCATCTGTACCGAATATTCCGGCAGCCAATGTGGCGGGATCAGTCCCCCGCATGAGGCTGACTGCGCAGGCACCCCGGAAATGAGGCGCGACGGTGTCGTCTGCCTCGAGACCCGCGAATCCGCCGATAAAGACCGCTTCTTCACCGCGGGCCTCATGCCAATGGCTGTTGTGTCGGCACATTGCTTGGTCGAAGGCCCGGCCTCGGATCATTGCACGCCAAAGGTTCATTCGGCCTTGGGCCGTTGCATGATCGAAGGTCATGATTCCTGCTGCACTTCGATGACTCCGATTACCTGGCCGATGCGGACACTGTCCTCGGGTTCGCAGTCCTGATTCGTGAGAACACCGGCCACTGTGGATTCGATCTCAAGGTTTACCTTGTCCGTCATCACCTCCGCTATTGGCTCGCCTACGGCGACGAAATCGCCTACATCTTTGAGCCAGGCTGCGAACACGGCCTCTTCCACGCCGTCGCCTAGGTCATTAATGAACACCTGATGGCTCATGAGACACTTCCTTTTCGTTCAAAGTCGCCGCGTGTAGAGTGGTACTACCGCATGACGAATTGGTATCACCACTCTACGACAAGTGAACGCTCTGTCAAGGGGGACTCAGCCGCTTCGTCATCACTGGCGGCCATACTCAACAAAGGAGTTGATTAGTGAAGATCATCGTGCTCATCAAGCAGGTGCCAGACACCGCTGACGATCGAAAGCTTGATCTGGCAACGGGCCTCATCGAGCGCAACGCGGGCGAGAATGTCGTTGACGAAGTCAATGAACGAGCGTTGGAAGTGGCGCTTCGGTTCAAGGATTTCGACGAGAGGACCGAGGTAGTGGTTTTGTCTCTCGGACCTCACGAAGCAAGTCAGGCTTTGCGCAGGGCCCTGTCGATAGGCGCGGATTCAGCCGTCCATGTGTGTGATGACGCCCTGGCGGGTGCTGACGCGGTCCGGACTTCAATGGCCCTCGCCGCAGCCCTCAGCAAGACTGGATTTGATCTCGTCATAGCGGGAAACGAATCAACTGACGGGCGCACGGGTGCAGTTCCGGCCATGGTTGCTGAATACTTGGAAATCCCCCTTCTTGGATCCGTGGAAGCAGTGGAGATTTCAGAAAATATTGTCCGGGGGCAGCGCCATGCCGACGGGGTGGACTCGTGGGTCCACGCAAAACTTCCGGCCGTCATCACGATTACCGAGCGTTCAGCGGAGGTTCGATTTCCCAGTTTTAAGGGCATCTTGACGGGCAAGCGGAAGCCCGTCACGAGCCTTTCATTAGCCGACCTGGGTGTGATCAAAGCCGACCAGGCAGGCGTAGGGCGATGTGTTGTCCTATCCACTACTGCTCGGCCAGAACGGGCGGCCGGCAGGAAAATCGTGGACGAAGGCACGGCGGCCGCTGAGCTAGCCGACTTCCTGATTGCCGGCCGGCTAGTCTGAAAGAGGAACAAACAATGTCGAACGTTCTGGTATCTATTGCCCTTTCTCCCGAAGGTGAGATCAGCCCCAGCTCGCGGGAGCTTATTGCTGCAGCCTCCCGGGTCGGGACGCCCGTGGCCGTCCTTGTAACATCACGCCCACTTAGGGGCGACGTCGTAGCCGAATTGGGCTTTCTTGGAGCCGAATACATTCTCGCTGCTCACTGCGACGATGCCGAGACTCTGCTTCTGACGCCCCAGGTCGAGGCCCTGTGTTCTGCCGTGCAACAATTTCAGGCTAGCGCGGTGATACTGGCCTGCTCGGCAGACGGTCGTGAAGTGGCTGCCCGGCTGGCAGTTCGCACAAGGGGCGGCCTCATCGCCGATGCAGTCGATCTACGATTGTCCGACGGGAGAATCTTGGCCACTCACTCGGTGTTCGGTGGTTCCTACCTCGCCGAATCCACCGTTGAGGATGGACTCCCCGTCATTACCATTCGGCAGGGCTCGATAGAGGATTCCGCCGGGCCGGTTACGCCTGAAATGAGCGTTGCTGAAGTGTGTTTTGGCAGAAGCACGTCCGCGGTCGTCGAATCGTCGAGGGCGATGTCGGCTTCCCCCCGACCGGAACTCCGCACAGCCGAGAGAGTGGTCTCCGGGGGCCGGGGCCTTGGGTCGAAAGAGAACTTTGCGCTAGTGGAGCAACTTGCCGATGCACTCGGCGCTGCCGTTGGCGCTTCCCGCGCTGCTGTCGACGCCGGCTTTGTCACCCGCGGCGCACAGGTCGGCCAAACAGGTGTCAGTGTTGCTCCAAACCTCTATGTGGCGCTGGGTATTTCTGGAGCCATTCAGCACAGGGCCGGAATGCAGACAGCAAAGACTATTGTGGCCATCAATTCAGACCCCAATGCGCCCATTTTCGATGTGGCGGATTTCGGTGTTGTTGGAGATGTCTTTACAGTCGTTCCGGAGCTGATTGAGGCCATTAGGTCGCGGCGAGGGTAACCCGTACGGGCTATCCGGCCTGTTTGTGTCAGGCAGTGAAACAGGCCGGATAGCCTCCAAAGGATTGCTCGGAGTTCTTAGTGAATGGGTCCCGAGCCGGGCGCGTTCTGCATTCGATCCGCACTCATCATCAGTAAGTGAGGCACTACCCGTAAAGCCACGCGCCTGGTTTTTCTTGGCTGTCGCCTGGCGCGGGCCCAGACCGTCAGGCACACCTCAGGTGCGCGGGCTTGATGGATCCAATAACAAGCCAAGCCTGGTGGCGTTAGCACGAGGACGTCCTCGCATTTAGAGTGGCACTGTTTCCAAGCGGACGAAGTGATGGTTCACGGCCGCCATGGCCCTGTCGGGATCGCGGGCGAGGATCGCTGCGTGAATTTCACGATGTGCATTGACAAAAAACTCTGCCGAACTTACAGCAGCGTCCGCGGCCCGCACCTGGCTGGATCGCGTCTTCACATCTTGCGTCAAAACGCCGGCTATTGCATCCGCGAAGAAGGTCAGCGCCGGGTTGGAGGCTGATCGGAGGAGCGCCTGATGGAATTGTCTGTCGGCTTCGTCTCTCGACTGTTCGTCTTGGGCTACTGCCATTTGGTCCAGTGCACGCTGCATGTAGGCAACCAGAACCGGGTCGGCGCTGATGGCGGCCTCAATGGCTGCCTGCCGCTCCAGAGCGATGCGAACCGATTCTAAGGCCGCGAGAGGGATCTGGGCCGAACTAATTCCAAGATTCAACGCCATCGAGACGGATCCGGGGTTGAATTCCTGCACGTACGTCCCCGACCCGGGACGACGCTCCAGTATCCCGAGTCCTTCGAGGACTCCCAGTCGGTCGCGTAGTGCGGTCCTCCCGACATCCAGTTGTTTCGTGAGCTCGCGCTCCGTTGGCAACTTATCACCCGGCTTCAGGCTCTTGACGATTTCGGAGAGGGCTGCGACAAGGGGGTCTTCCTGGGCGAGTGCGGCAAAGGGATCTCGTGATGGTTCGGCCGCTGGTTCTACTGCTTGTGACATATGTTTTCCGCCGTAACCCTTCCTAGCTCGTCCTCGGCGGGACGACAGTTCGCGGGTGCTCAATACTCTGGTCAAGTTCAGCTCCCAGTGTAGTCAGCCGGAGTCACTCAGGTCGACCAATTTAAAAAATTGGTGATACCGAACACAAATTGGTAACACCAAGGGTTACACTGAATCCCAACGGCCCCTTAGGTGGGCTAGGACACAATTAGGAGGTTTTCACGTGGAACCCGCAACGATGACTCACGACGAGACGAAAGTCTTCCACCGTGACATCACCGCTATCCCGCCCCGCGTACAGCGCGCAGAGGGCGTTCACCTTTGGGATGAAGCCGGCAATCGATACCTCGATGCATCCTCGGGCCTAAACGTTGTGGTCAACATCGGCTACGGGGTCAAGGAAGTCCTCGACGCGATGCACAAACAGGCTGAGCTGGTGGCGTTCTGTGGCGGATTTACGAGTGCCCCACAGGAGGACTTGGCGCAGGTCCTCGCGGACATGGCCCCAGGGGATCTCAACCACGTTCGATTTACATCAGGTGGGGCGGAGGCAACCGAGACCGCCATCAAACTTGCCCGACATTATTTCGTAGAAAGCGGTCAGCCTTCCAAGTGGAAAGTCATTGGCCGGTGGAAGAGCTTTCACGGCAACACCCTGGGCGCGCTTGCAGCATCGGGTTACTCAGCCCGACGACTGGAATACACCCCTTACCTGAGTAATTTCCCGCATATTTCACCTGCATATGACATGGCTGCAGCCGAGGAACTCGAAGCGGCCATCCTGAATGAAGGACCCGATGAGATAGCTGCGTTCATAGCTGAACCCGTCGTGGGTTCGGCCGATCTGGCCCGCATACCTCCCGAAGGATACTTTAAACGCATCCGGGAGATCTGCGACAAATACAACATCCTGTTCATCGCTGACGAGGTCCTGTGTGGCATAGGGCGCACAGGAAAGAACTTCGCCATAGATCACTGGAATATCGTTCCGGACATCATCATCTTCGGTAAGGGTGTATCGAGCGGATATACACCCCTCGGCGGAATCATCACCACAGATGCGATCTACGACGCAATCGCAGCTGGCTCAGGGCTCTTCGACCATGGCTACACGTACAGCGGTAACCCCCTGTCATGCGCCGTGGGGCTTGCCGTCCTTAACTACCTGAATGAACACCATTTGGTGGAACGTGCCGCCGACACCGGCAAGTATCTCCTCGATTCCCTGCGTCAGGCCCTGGCTAACAGCCCAATCGTGGGAGAAATCTCGGGGCTTGGAATGCTGACTGGAATTGAATTGGTCGCCGACAAGGTGACGCGCTCCCCCTTTGCCGGGTCGAAGCGGATCGGCGCCAGAATCGGCAAAGCAACCCGCGAACGCGGAGTACTCATCAACCCCGGCTTCGGCGCGCCGAGCCTCCCCTCCGATCCGGAGCGAATCGGTGTCTGTCCCTCATTCATTTTTACTCGGGAGGACGTTGACCAAACAGTCGCTGCACTCTCGGCTGCTCTCGCACAGGTCGCTCAAGAAGAAGGCCTCGCCTAATACCCTCGTGCACCTCAAACCCCTGACACCCCATCGGACACATCAGTAAGGAAGCTCCATGCGAACCAATAAATCCCCTGCTTTGGCCGGAATCTTGGGCCTATCCGTTTTGGCGCTAACGGCCTGTTCCAACTCGACACCGGCGCCAGATAGCTCGAACCCTTACTCGGGAAAAACCGTCTGCATCGATCAGTATGCGACGGCGACGGCGATAACCGACATCATGACGGGACTAGAAGGAGGACTCGCTGACGCAAAGGCTAAAGGCCTGAAGATCGTCATAGAAAACCCGAACGCCGATCCGGCCACTGAACAGAGCATCGCCCAAAAGTTCATCACCAGCGGGTGCAATGTGATCGGCGGCGTAGGAACGGCCGCGGCACAGTTGCAGGCCAATGCCTCCAACGGGATCCCCGTTGTGTTTATGGCCTCATCCACCCCGGTGGAAGCTGGTTTGGTGGCGTCTATGGATGCCCCCGGGGGGCATGTCACCGGCGTAGCCGATGTGTTGAACCCGGCCCCGGATATCGATGCAATGCTAAAACTTGACCCGTCGATTAAGACCATCGGCCTAATCTGGAAGACCGGAGACCCGGCGGGCGACACATTGGCCAAAGCCGCGCAGAAACACATCGAATCGCTGGGCCTCAAGAGCGTCACGTCCACCATTACAACCGGCGCAGATGTGACCCAGGCAGCCCAGAGCCTTGTGAGCCGCGTTGATGCCATCATGATTCCCGGCGATACCACGACCATCAGTGCCGCCGGCGGAATCACCGCAGTTGCCGATGCGGCCAAGGTCCCAGTGTTTGGCGGCACTACGTCAGCGGTTGACGCCGGGGCCGTTCTGGCTTCCGGCTATAACTACGTTGATGTCGGCAGAGAAAGTGCCAAACTGATGCTAGGGATCTTAGACGGAGCAAACCCCGCGTCCACTCCGGTTGTCATCCCGCGCGTCGGAGGCTTCGCTATCGCTACCGACAAGCTGGCGACCTTCGGACTGACTCTGCCCGAGTCGCTCAAAGACCAGCTCCTGAAGAAGTAGGACGGCCGAATCACATGCTCGAATCAATAACTATTGCGGTCCAGGTCGGGCTGCTCTACATTCCGCTCGTTTTTGGCATATACATCACGATGGGCGTTCTGAGCCTTCCCGACTTCACGATGCAGGGCTCATTTGGGATCGGCGGTGCGACAGGGGCGGTGATGGCGATCAATGGCGTCAACCCGCTTACGGCAATCCTGGTCGCAATGATCGCCGGGGCACTGACGGGGCTCGTTACAGCGGCCATGCACCTGTGGCTACGGCTGAACGTCCTACTGGCAAGTATTTTGGTCTCCGCGGCAGCCTATTCGGTAGCTCTGGTCATTATGGGGAGCGGAAACCTCTCCCTCATGGGCAAGAAGAGTATCTTCTCCTGGTTTCAAGGCCTTGGTCTTACGCCTCAGGCGTCGACGATTGTCGCGGGATCTGCCATCACAATCGTTCTGGGCCTCCTCATATTGGTCTTCCTCCGCACTCAATATGGTGTTTCCTTGATCGCTTCCGGCCAAAGTATCCAGACCGCTCGAGGTTTAGGGATTCGAACCGAGTCACGACAAGTGGTCGGCCTGGCCATCGGCAATGGCCTCGCTGGAGTATCTGGTGCATTAATCGTCCAGAACCAGGGTTTCATGGACGTCACCATCCAAAACGGAATCATCGTCATAGGCCTGGCCGGAATGATGGTGGGGCTGAGCCTGATTCGAGCTAATAGGACCACGCTAGTCATCATCGGCCTGATACTCGGGGTTTTCATCTACCGGCTCGTGGTCGTCTACGCCATTCAACTCGGTATTAACCCCAACCTTGTCCAACTGATCACAGCAGCGCTCGTTGTATTAGTGGTCTGGTTGCGGAACAACGGCAATGTGCTCACCGGACTGACATCCAAGCGGGGCCGAAACGACCTTCAGATGTCACGTGTCAAATTTTATGAGGAGGACCGTGTTGCAAGCTTCTTCTAACTCAGCAACCGATCTGCAGATCACCCGTTTGTCTAAGCAGTTCAGGGGACTAGGCAAAGAAGTAAACAAAGTCATCTCCGATTTCTCACTCACCATCGAGAAGGGAACGACCGTCGCAGTTGTGGGATCAAATGGTGCGGGAAAGTCTACGCTCCTGAACATGATCTCGGGAACTGTCTTGCCGGACTCCGGCCAAATCATCGTCCGCGGGAGGGACATAACCTTCCTGCCATCTTGGAAGCGGGTTCCATTGGTTCGCCGTGTCCGCCAGAATCCTCAGGACAACATGATCTCGTCGCTGACGGTGGAAGAGAACTTTGCCCTGGCCTTGTCGGGAACGCGCCAGAAATACAGGTTGACGCCGGCGAGAAACAGGGCAGTTCGGGACATCGCTGTCCACCAGATCGAAATGCTCGGGATGGGGCTGGAGAATCGCCTGCACGTGACATCGGAAAGCCTTTCAGGCGGCCAGCGCCAAGCGATTGCCCTTGCCATCGCGGCGCTCGGTTCTCCAGCTGTCATGCTGCTCGATGAGCACACCGCGGCCCTCGACCCGAATAGCGCTCAGCGAATAAAGGAGGTCACCGAGCGAATCGTCAAAGAGTCGGGAACGACGGCTTTGATGGTCACGCACGACATGGCCCACGCACTCAAGCACGCCGACCGGCTCCTCATGCTTCACGCCGGAACAATAGTGATGGATCTCGACAAAGGCGAAATGCAGCGACAGACCGTGCATCAGATCTCCGCTCAGTTCGCTGCGCATGCTGGCGAATCCCTACCAGATGAGACAATGCTGAGCGCGTCCTGACCAGCCCTGCCAGGAAAAAGCCTCAATCATATAAGCGGGATCATCGTTTGTTCCCTGCGCTTCCCGGACCATTGCTGCTGACGCAGCCGCAACGCATTGGAGGAGCCAGCTGGGGTGGGCGTGGATTCTTTTCAGGCCACGCCCACCCCGGCCTGCGGCGCGTGCATGCCTCATATGTGGCTATTAGCGTCGAGGAAGCACGTTCCTCCCCGCTTTTCCCTTCCCAGGAAACAGGCGCAGGCCCCCGTATCGCAAATTCCCCATTCAATCTCGCACAGGAGTTTTTGTGTCCACACCTGATGTAAGCAGCGAAGCCGGCGCGTCCGCGAAGAACGTCACGGGCAGCAGCCGCGTCAAGCGCGGCATGGCGGAGATGCTCAAGGGCGGCGTCATCATGGACGTCGTCAACGCCGGGCAGGCCCGCATCGCCGAGGACGCCGGTGCGGTGGCCGTGATGGCGCTGGAACGCGTTCCGGCCGATATCCGCGCCCAGGGCGGCGTGTCCCGGATGTCGGATCCGGACATGATCGAGGCGATCATCGCGGCCGTGTCCGTGCCGGTCATGGCCAAGGCCCGGATCGGGCACTTCGTCGAGGCCCAGGTCCTGCAGTCTTTGGGCGTGGACTACATTGACGAGTCCGAGGTCCTGACCCCGGCCGACTACGCCAACCACATCGACAAGTGGAACTTCACGATTCCGTTCGTCTGCGGTGCCACGAACCTGGGTGAGGCGCTGCGCCGGATCAACGAGGGCGCGGCGATGATCCGGTCCAAGGGCGAGGCCGGCACCGGGGACGTCTCTAATGCCACCACGCACATGCGTCAGATCCGGGCCGAGATCAAGAAGCTCGCTTTCATGGCCGAGGACGAGCTCTATGTCGCGGCCAAGGAGCTGCAGGCCCCGTACGAGCTGGTCAAGGAAGTTGCCGCGACCGGCAAGCTCCCGGTGGTGCTGTTCACCGCCGGCGGCATCGCCACTCCGGCCGACGCCGCGATGATGATGCAGCTCGGCGCCGACGGCGTGTTCGTCGGTTCCGGGATCTTCAAGTCCGGCAACCCGGCCCAGCGTGCCGCGGCCGTCGTGAAGGCCACCACCTTCTTCGATGACCCGGACGAGATCGCCAAGGCCTCCCGCGGCCTGGGCGAGGCCATGGTCGGCATCAACGTCGACGAAATCCCGCAGCCCCACCGCCTCGCAGAGCGCGGCTGGTAAAGCCGTGGCCGAAATGCGCCGATACGACCATTGGTCCCACCTCCGGGGACTTTTCGTCGAAATTAGGCAGGGTCGGAGCGTAGTTCGCTGCGGCTTCATCGACGATACAACTCAGGACTCAGAATTGCTCTGGTTAGCGGCAAACGCTAACAGCCAGCGGCAAGTGTTCGAGAAGGCTGAGGGCTATGAAGTATGGGTACGCGTCGACGCTCCAGGGCGGATCGGCGATCAACCCGTCACGCCCAGCACGACGAATGACGAATAAGGAAGGCTCATGAAGAAACGCAGTCCCTATCAGGCACCAACAGGAGAGCATTGCCCTGCCACCGGATGGTGGACCCCAGCCGGAAGTGGCAATCCTGCACAATTCCTGACTGAAGGAGCATTGATGCCCATGGCGGAAGGTGAAACCGTCGTCTGGGGACTCGTACTGGCTCCTGAACGACAGCCGACAATACCAAGCCGTTGGTGACGGGTGCAGGTGAGAGCTGGCGCAGTTCTCGATCAGCTCCTGCCGACACCGGTAACGCCACCCTTGACCGATAACAACGTCATGCCCAAAGCCATCAGCTGGCAAGGAGACGGAGTGGAGCGCGGAGACCCCGGCAACCGCTCGCCTTGAAATTGAGCGCAGCCCGCCCTAGGCCCCACACTGCGGATCGCAAATGGGTGCCGGAACCGGTGGGACAATCGTCAGGCGTAGGAAGGAACCATGAGTCCACTAGCTAGACGCCAAGTGCGGCAGCACTCTGGCGCAAACGGCAGCTCCCCTAACGCCAGCCCTGAACCGGCGCCACACCGTCCGCAGGAACTTAGTGTAGTCGTCCTTGGCGTGATGTATCCGAGTGCCGTCCCGCAGCCCTGCAAGGTCACTCCGGACGATCTGCAACATCTTCCTTTAGACCTAGCCACCGGCCGGCGGAGCACAGACATCATCTTTTACGACCCGATCTCCTCCAAGGGATGCGGCGAAATGGCCCGAGAGCGTCCTCCAATTTCACCCCGGACAGTCGGCCGGGAAGCGAAGCGCCGAAAGACACCTAAGGGCGGTCAAGTAAACCGCACGGAAGCCATAGAAGCCGTCGTCCTCGAACTGGCGCAACTTTCCGTGAGGCATCAGGGTTCCGAAGGGTGGACCGGCACCAGCTGGCGCCGTCTATGAAGGCATTTCTGGATGCAACGCTTTCACTCTTGAAGTGCACGCACGGCTGGCCAGCCTACACAGAGCGCTGCTGGCACGTCTTGCGCCGGCTACATCGGTGGGGGCTATCTCGGACGCAGCGACGAAGTAGGCCTTTGACTTCGACTCATCGACGAGCGCGTGAGCGCCGAAGGGAATGCTCTCCCTCCGCTCAGGTGCATTGGCCCATCGATTCGGTATTACTTCGATGGTTGCAGCTGGAACACCGGAAGCGGAATATCTGCTCACCATGTACGCGGGTCGTCCAGGCTGCGATCGTCGAGCCGTTCCGCCTGAAGGCGCCGGGACGCGTACTTGGCTACGTCCTCGTAAAACTTTCGCGGTGAAGAGCCTACTGGGTATCGCTGCGCGGTGGCTGCTGCCTCGTCGCGTAGGGCGACTTCCTCGGGGTCATCTACGCCAACCGAACGAGAGCGCATTCCAAATTCTGCAGAACCATGAAGGCCAGCAATGACGTGTCTACCCAGAGACTCCGGCATCTGATGTGCCTCCTCGAGTAGCTCCTCGACGAACCGAATCTCTCGGATGACGAAATTGTGCGGCGCCTCATCGACGGCAAAGACACTGACCACGTGGGCTTGGAGGCAGCCGGGTCTTGACTACGGCGATAACGCAGCCCAGCGGTCGGCTCCCACTCGAAAGTAGTGCGTTCAGGCACATAGTTCTGGCTTTTATGTGTCTTCCTGCACATTATCCTTTTGTGTTCCAGACCTCATACTTGAAAACACACTGTTCTTTCCAGCATCCGTGAACCGCTAACAGGGTCCAGGGTGTTGCTTTTGGAGGTCAATCTCATGCACAAGCCGTACGAAGGCGTACGCGCCCTGGTAATCGGAGGCTCTATCGGGGGGCTCACTGCCGGCCTGCTCCTGCAGGATCTCGGATTCGCTGTCACCATCTTCGAACGCAGCTCCTCTGAGCTGGACGGGCGGGGAGGAGGTATCGTCCTCCAGCCAGAGATGCTGCGCTGGTTCAGGGAGCGCAGCCACCTCACACCCGCGGACGTCAGCACGGCCACTGAATGGTTGCGGTATCTTGGCCCGGGGAACGAGATCCTGCACGAGGAACCGGCCGACTGGAGCTACAGTTCCTGGAGCACCCTATACGGTGCGCTTCTCTTCGACTTCTCCCGGACCAACTACGTGTTGGGCGAATCTGCTGTGGATTTCGTCCAAGACTCGGACGAAGTAGAGGTCCGTTTCGCAAGCGGCCGCACCGAGCGTGCCGAGCTGGTGGTCTTCGCGGATGGTATTTCCTCTGTTGGGCGCGAGCGACTCAATGGAGACGTGCCCGCGACGTACGCGGGCTACATTGGATGGCGGGGCACCGTGCCGGAAAGCCAGGTCTCGCGGGACACGTTCGGCCTTCTAAGCAACGCACTGACATACTCCTTCGCCACGAACACCCACATCTGCATGTACCCAATCCCGGGGCCCCCGGAGCGTTTGAGTGCCGGCGGCCGACTTCTGAATTACGTCTGGTACCGAAATGTACAAGAGGGCCCCGAGGTGGACGAGATGTTCATCAACAAACTCGGCGCACGCAGCGGAGCCTCTGTACCGCCAGGGCTCGTGCAAGACCGCTATGTGCAGGAAATGCAGGATGCCGCGGACGTCCTTGCGCCCGCCGCGACGGAACTGATCCGCCGCACGGCCCAACCCTACATCCAGCGGATCGTGGACGTCCGGTCCCAGCGCATGGTTGACGGTCGGGTGGCAGTCATCGGCGACGCCGCCTTCGCCGCGAGGCCCCACGCGGCCGCAGGAACAGCAAAAGCGGCTGCCGACGGATGGACGTTGGCAGAAGCGCTCGGCCGGTCGGCTGGCGATATCGAGGCTGCCCTAAGTGCATGGGAGCCCGCCCAGCTTAGAACCGGAAACGCACTGGTAGACCGCGTCGGACGCATGGGCGAACGCGCCCAATATCTGAACACGTGGGCACCAGGCGACCCCGCGATGCGGTTCGGCCTTCATGGACCCCGCGGCGGAGGTGTTCACACGGCCCCCAGGTAGAAGCAAATACCAGGGCGAGGGCACTGAACCGACATGATTCAGGCGACTTCAGAGAACTCAAATCACGGGAACCGTAGCTGGCACCAACGGAGCCCTAGCGACTTCAGCCGGAGCACCGGAGCACCAACAGGCACTCAACCTCTACCGTTCACGGACTCGGCGAGGCGACGTGCAGTTGAAAACCACCCCAACTAGGAAGATGTCCAATGTCAATACCACCTCCCGTTCCACAAGCACTAACGGCCATTGAGCAGCCCGTAATTCCCCAGGACGCTTTCCTTAGGGCGAGGGAATCAGATGAATTTCGTGAGCTCCGAAGGACCTTCCGCCGATTCGCTTTCCCCATGACCGCCTTCTTCCTTGCCTGGTACTTCGGGTTCGTTCTCTTGTCGGTATATGCAACAGGCTTCATGTCGACCCCTTTCCTCGGCAATTACTTCAACATCGGGCACTTTCTCGGGCTCCTCCAGTTCGTGAGTACATTCATAATCACCGGACTCTATATCCGTCACGCCAACACCAAGCTCGATCCGATCGCCCGCCGTATTCGCGCCAGCTTGGAAAGGGAAGCGAAATGAGCCCGCACGAAACCCTCGGAAACCCGGCACTCAACATTGCCATCTTCGTCGCCTTCATTCTGGTGACACTCACGGTTGTCGTCCGGGTAACTGCCAAACAATCGAAGACCGCGAGTTCCTTCTACACCGGGGGGGCAGCCTTTTCAGGCAGGCAAAACGGTCTGGCCATCGCCGGAGACTACCTTTCCGCTGCCTCAATCCTGGGAATCGTCGGAGCAATCGCCTTCAACGGATACGACGGCATGCTCTATATGATTGGATTTCTCGTCGCCTGGCTGGTCGCCCTCCTTCTCGTGGCCGAGCCACTGCGCAACACGGGCAAGTTCACGATGGCCGATGTATTGAGCTTCCGAATGAAACAAAAGCCCGTTCGCCTAGCGGCCGCGATCTCTACGCTCGTCATATCGATCCTCTACCTGCTATCCCAGATGGCCGGAGCCGGCGGACTGGTGTCGTTGCTCCTCGGCGTCTCGTCAGAACTGGCACAGAATGCGGTCATCGTCGTCGTTGGCGTCCTCATGATTCTTTACGTCCTCATCGGCGGCATGAAGGGGACAACCTGGGTGCAGATGATCAAGGCTGTGATGCTCATCGCGGCCACCGTGGCCATGGCTGCGTGGGTTCTTGCCATATTCGGCTTCAACCTTGACGCCATCATGGGTGCCGCAGCGGAAGCAAACCACCGCCCTCAAATGCTCGCGCCCGGGGACAAGTACAAGGATCCGATCGGTTTTATCTCCTTGTCCATCGCACTAGTGTTTGGAACCGCTGGCCTACCCCACGTGCTGATGCGTTTTTACACCGTTCCCACCGCCGTCGCGGCGCGCAAATCTGTAACCTGGGCGATCGGCCTTATTGGTGGCTTCTACATGTGCATGCTGATCCTCGGATACGGTGCCGCCGCCCTGATACCCGGTGGCCAGGGAGCTATCAAGCTCATGCCAGGCGGCTCAAACGCTGCGGCCCCGGCCCTTTCGTATTACCTACCAGGTGGTGGGCTAGGGGGCACGGTGTTCCTCGCCGTTGTGGCCGGCGTCGCCTTCGCAACAACACTTGCAGTGGTTGCTGGCCTGACTATTACCGCCGCCGCCTCCTTCGCTCACGATATCTACAACTCCGTCATCAAAGACGGCAAAGCAGACCCCTCCAAAGAGATCAGAATCGCCAGAATAACGGTGCTGGTCCTGGGCGCACTGGCGATTGTTGGTGGAATTTTCGCAAAAGGCATGAGCCTGGCGTTCCTCGTGGCTCTAGCGTTCGCTGTCGCTGCCTCCGCGAACCTTCCGTCAATTCTCTTTTCGCTCTACTGGAGGCGGTTCAACACCCAGGGCTCCTTGTGGTCGATCTCGACGGGGCTGATCAGTTCTATCGTGCTCATTGTATTTTCCTCCACCATTTCAACTCCCATCGGTTCGGCAAAACCCTTGGCCAGCGCAATGTTTCCCAACGCTTGCTTCGCCTGGTTCCCCTACGACAACCCCGCCATCGTGTCGGTTCCGTTGGCCTTTCTAGCGGGTTGGCTGGGCACTGTGCTCTCAAAGGAGGTCCCGGACGTTGCCAAAACCGCCGAGATGGAGGTGCGGTCCATGACCGGGGCGGGCGCGGAGCGTGAAATCTCGCACTGATCCATCTAATACACCGGATGTTTTCGGCGCCGCCGATCGAGAGACAGTCTCGGGGCCTGAGTGGGGAAACCGCGAGTCCAACCCATCCGGAAAGTACCTCGAATAGACGAGCTACTGACAGTAGCTATGTAAGGAATGAGGAACGAGAGATAGTGACTAATCCGGCCAGCAAGACGCCGTCCAGTTCGGGAGCCGCGAAGTCCCGCAGTCCCCGATTCAAGGATCCATTGACCAGTTTAGGTATGGACGGGCGCCAGTCCGCCACGACAGGTCCGACGGATGGGAAGCCGTGAAAACGGCACCATTCCGGGCGGTTGTCGTGGGCGGTTCTGTAGGCGGGATGGCTGCTGCAGTACGACTGCGTCGTATCGGTGCCGATGTGGCAGTATACGAGCGGTCGGCGGCCGTCATGGAATCGCGCGGCGCAGGAGTTGTTATGCAGCCAGAGATCGAGAGGCTTCTTGAAGCAGAAGGCGTAGACCCTTTTTCGGTTTCTGTACGACTCGAAGAGCGGCACCAGCTCACACGATCCGGTGAGCGATCGGTTCACGTCATGGCTCAACAAATGACAGCATGGGACACCTTGTATGGGGTGCTGCGCCGGCTCATCGGTGATTCCTGTTATCGACGGAATAGTGCACTCACCGCGACTAATGTCCAGGACGACGGAGTCAGCATCGAGTTCGCGGACGGTTACAGCACATCCGGGGACATTCTGGTTGCTGCCGACGGGGTAAATTCCACTTCCAGGAAACTCTTGGGCGGGGTCGATGAATCAACGTACTCAGGCTACGTGGCATGGAGAGGGCTCGAACGCGAGGGAGACCTGCCTGCGGCCTTGGTGGGGGAACTCGCCAACCGTTTCACCTCCTATTCTGCTCCCGGTATGCAATTTCTCTGCTACTTGGTTCCTGGGGCAGATGGTGATCTTCGTCCAGGCCACCGGCGAGTGAATTGGGTATGGTACGTCAACACGGCGCTGAAAGACCTTACTCCAATTTTGACGGGCAGATCGGGGAGACAGTACAAGGCATTCTTACCCCCTGGTGAGGCAACAACAGATGTACTCGGCATCCTCCATCCCCTAGCAGAGACTGCTCTGCCAGCCCTTTTCAGTCAACTGGTCTTCTCGTCCACCGTGTTCCTGCAACCAGTCCAGGATCTAAAACCGATGCGTATGTTTCATGGCAGGGCTTGCCTCATGGGTGACGCGGCCGGAACTGTCCGCCCACATACTGCATCCGGAACTTCGAAGGCTTTCGCCGACGCCGCCGTTCTGGCTCTGGCACTGGACGGATGGGACTCCCGCAAGCCCCTGCCAACCGAAAGGTTGCAACGGTGGGAACTCACCAGACTCAGCGCCCTAGCGGACATCGCCCAGCATGGCACGCGCCTAGCCGCTAGTTCCGCACTTGGAGCGAGGTTTCGTGCCATTCCCTGGAAGGCAGCGGCATGACAAGCACTCCTCACGCTGGGTGCAAGTCATCGGTGGCGGATCGACTAAGTCGGCTACAAACTGTGCGACTTCCTCTGACGGACCGTTGTGAAATATCCAACGATATGTCACCCCCAAGAAGTCCCATGCTGTCCGCGCAGCCCTTGACGGCAGGCCGGATGCGTGAGCAACATGCACTTTCGCTTTAGAGCAGCTATGCGAGTGAAATACGTACGTCCGACCCAGCAGGTTTCAGGCACACCGCAGTCAACAGCCCCCGAGAGGATCAGATGCACACAGAAAACAAGACCCTAGAGACGCATGCAGCAGCTCCCGAACCGGCCCCTGAGTTCTACCTTCCTCTCGGAGGTGGCACGGATCCGGATTTCTACCTGCCTCTAGACCGGGTCCCCGTTCCAGGCCGTTTTTCCCGCTGGATCCAGGACTTGCCCGGATTTGGTCGCCGCCTGCGTAGGGTTTTGCCGTAAACGACCTGCCACTCAGAGTAAAAACGCCCCGTTGTTAGCGACCGAGCGTTACTTCAAAGCCCATCTCCTAGCGGGCCCCAAGCAGCATATAGCGAGAAAGTTCTTAGCAAAATGACACAGACAACCGCCACAAACGATGAGATCGCGGGGGATCAGAGGTCGGCCACATTGAGGTCGGCCGGTCACGTTATCGTTGACAGTCTCGTTGCTCATGGAGTTAAGCGGGTCCATGTGGTCCCCGGCGAGAGTTTTCTCGACGTCCTGGACGGGCTGCATAAGTCGGCGATCGAAACTATAGTGTGCCGTCATGAGGGCGGCGCCACGTACATGGCCGAGGCCGACGGCAAAATGAACCAGCTGCCCGGCATCGCAATGGTCACTCGCGGCCCGGGTGCGGCCAACGCTCACGTCGGCCTGCACACCGCGTGGCAGGATTCCACTCCTATGGTCCTGTTCGTTGGGCTCATTCCGTTTGCCCACCGGGATCGCGAGGCCTTCCAAGAATTCGACATCAAGGCCTGGTTCGGCACCGGCGCCAAGCGCGTCATGGTCCTGGACCACGCCGAGCGAGCCTCCGAAATCGTCGCAGAAGCCTTCTTCGCCGCAATGAGCGGACGGCCCGGCCCGGTCGTTGTCGGCCTGCCAGAGGACGTCATCCGGCACCAAATCCCCGCTGAGCTCCACCCTCCCATCCCGATTGCCTCTGGCGGAATGACCACGATCGACTCCGACGCTCTTGCCAAAGCCTTGGCCGCATCCAGCAAGCCTCTCTTCGTCACCGGTGGAAACGACTGGACCCAGGAATGCGCCGACGAACTCACCCACTGGCTGGAGAAGCACCACATTCCTGCGGCGGCCGAATGGCGCACCGAGGGCACGGTACCTTTCGATTCGCCCTCGTACGTCGGTCCGATCGGGTACGGACGGCCACGCCCAACATATGATTTGCTCGAGGAAACAGACCTACTGGTTTTTGTCGGAACAGTTCCCGGTGATGTCATTACAGATGGCTTCCTGATCCGTCAGGACTGGAACAAGAAGAACTTCCTAGTCACCATCGACTCGTCTCTCCGCGGCCGCTCAGGTCCGGTCTCCTACCAGATCGTAGCCAAACCAGACGTCTTCATACGGGACCTCGTGAAGATCGTGCTCCCTGTCAAGGATGAATGGAAAGCCTGGACGGCGAGGATGCGCAGGGAGCAGGAATCCTTCGCGACTCTCCCTCCGGCCGCCGCCAGCGATGGGCAGGCCCGCATGGATACGTTGATGGCGAACCTAGTGCCTACCCTGCCCGCCGACGCGATGGTCACCCTTGGGGCCGGCGAGCACACTAACTGGGCCCACCGCTACTTCCCCACGCAGCGTTACGCCTCTATGATCAGCGCCCGCAATGGCTCTATGGGGTATTCAGTTCCTTCGGCCGTTGCAGCCTCACTGGCATTCCCGGGACGTCGGATCGTGACCATCGCCGGTGACGGCGAATTCCTCATGAACGGCCAAGAACTGGCAACGGCGGTCCAATACGGCGCCACACCTCTGGTGATCGTGATGGACAACCAGGAATATGGGACCATTCGCACGCATCAGGAACGCCACTACCCGGCACGGATCTCCGGCACACAGCTTAGAAACCCGGATTTCGCGCTCATGGCCCAGGCCTTCGGCGGCTTCGGCATCAAAGTCGAGAAGGACACGGACGTCCCCGCCGCCATCATCGCCGCGCTGAAAGCCATCGACGAAGACCACGTGTTCGCGCTCATCCACCTCATAGTCGAACAACGAGTCAAAGCCTACTAGCCATGCATGGCGGCTCCGCTGCCCTGCAGTTTAGAACTGAACGTCTTAGCGAATGGAAAATGAATGTCTGTTCCCGCAATCAAAGAACTTGAAGTCTTGGACTCTGTCCCGACGGGCCTGCTAATCAACGGCATGTGGCGTCCGGCCGCGTCCGGGAAGACCTTCGACGTCGAGGACCCGGCCACCGGCAAGGTCCTGCTCAGCATCGCCGACGCCGGTCCCGAGGACGGCAAGGCGGCCCTGGACGCGGCCGCGGCCGCGCAGGAGTCCTGGGCGAAGGTCCCGGCCCGGGAGCGCGGCGAGATCCTGCGCCGCGCCTTCGAGATGGTTACGGCCCGCGCTGAGGACTTCGCGCTGCTGATGACCCTGGAGATGGGCAAGCCGCTGGCCGAGGCCCGCGGCGAGGTCACTTACGGTGCTGAGTTCCTGCGCTGGTTCTCCGAGGAAGCCGTGCGCGCCTTCGGCCGGTACTCGGTGTCCCCGGACGGGAAATCCCGGCTGCTGGTGACCAAGAAGCCGGTGGGCCCTTGCCTGCTGATCACGCCGTGGAACTTCCCGCTCGCGATGGCGACCCGCAAGATCGCCCCGGCCGTCGCGGCCGGCTGCACCATGGTGCTCAAGTCCGCGAACCTGACCCCGCTGACCTCGCAGCTGTTCGCGGCCGTAATGCTTGAGGCCGGGCTGCCGGCGGGCGTGCTGAACGTCATCCCCACCTCCACCGCGGGCGCCACGACGGGTCCGCTGATCAAGGACCAGCGCCTGCGCAAGCTCTCCTTCACCGGCTCCACCGAGGTCGGCCGCCGGCTGCTCGCGGACGCCGCCGAAACGGTGCTGCGGACCTCGATGGAACTCGGCGGGAACGCCCCGTTCGTGGTGTTCGAGGACGCTGACGTCGATGCCGCCGTCGCCGGGGCGATGCTGGCGAAGCTGCGGAACATGGGCGAGGCCTGCACGGCGGCGAACCGGTTCATCGTGCACAAGTCCGTCGCGGAGGAGTTCGCGAAGAAGTTCGCCGCGACAATGGCCGGGATGACCACCGCCCGGGGCACCGAGGCCGAGTCCAAGGTCGGCCCGCTCATCGATGCCAAGAGCCGGGACAAGGTCCACGAACTCGTCACCGACGCCGTGAGCGAAGGTGCTGTCCTAATCATGGGCGGGACGCCGGTGGACGGTCCGGGATACTTCTACGAACCCACCCTTCTCCTCGACGTGACCGAAGGCACCCGGATCCTGTCCGAGGAAATCTTCGGCCCCGTCGCCCCGATCATTACCTTCGACACCGAGGACGAGGCCGTCCGGCTCGCGAACAACACCGAATACGGCCTCGTGGCCTACGTTTTCACCCGGGACCTGAACCGGGGCATCCGGATGGGCGAACGCCTCGAAACCGGCATGCTCGGCCTGAACGCCGGCGTCGTGTCCAACGCGGCCGCCCCGTTCGGCGGCGTCAAGCAGTCCGGCCTGGGCCGCGAGGGCGGCCTCGAAGGCATCGAGGAATACCTCTACACCCAGTACATCGGCATCGCCGACCCCAACGTGAGTTAGCTCAGCGGAAAAGACGAGAGACCACGCACTGCCAGGCCCTTCCGTGTTCGCAACGGGGAGGGCCTGGCTTCCAATGTTCCGACCCGGTAATAACCACAGGCCCATCTCAAAACGTCGGCTGTCGTGGTTAGGCTCGTTCCGAGATGGAAGGCAAAGTTGGACCACACTCGATTCCTTCGTAACCCGAATGGACTGTGAATCGCAGGGCTATTTTGACAGTGATTCACAGGGCTTAGTTGCCGATGATGAGGGTTCCCCTTGCCACGTCGACAATCTCGGGAGCGAGGGTGTCGACGGGGTTGAGCGTTTGGATGCGTGTTGATCTGGGTCAGGCGTCGCCGAGACGGTAGTCTCCGCCGCCGATTCGGTCGTCGCGACGACGGCTGCGTGGACGCGGTCGTTGTTGGTGCTTTCGAGCACGACGGGGAGGTGCTGAGCGGGGAGGACAATGAGTTCTTTGCGGTTAAGCGCCGTATTCGTGGGCGAATCCGATGCGGCTGTGGGGTAGCGGGCAAGGCGTTTCTCAATGTCAGGCATACCGATCAGGATCATGCCTAGGTGTTCTTCCCATTGACGTTGTGAACGCGGTCGATGGGTGAGTTGCCGCCGATGCCGGTATGGGGTCTGTGGTGATTGTAGTCGTGGATCCAGGCCTGGTAGGTGCCTGCTCTGGCTTGGTCGGAGGAGTAACGGCGGGCGTAGGCCCACTCGGCAGCCAGGGTGCGGTGGAAGCGCTCAATCTTGCCGTTCGTCTGTGGCCGGTAGGGGCGGGTGTATTTGTGGATGGCCTGGCCGAGGGCGTCGTTGAAGCAGCGTGAACGGTAGCAGGAGCCGTTATCGGTCATGACTCGCAGCACGGTGATGCCCTGGGAGGCGAAGAACGCGTTGGCCCGCACCCAGAACGCGGCTGCGGTCTCCTGTTTCTCGTCGGTGAGGATCTCCGAGTAAACGACGCGGGAGTGGTCATCGATAGCCGAATGCCATCAATTGAGTGTGGTAACCCAATCGATACCGGAGGCCCTCGCCTTTTTACTTCGGGCCACGCTCACACTCTCCGTGGGAAGAACACCTAGGCGTGCCGGTCGTGGTAGTCCCGCCCTGTTCGAGGCCCGTTGCATTCAGACGGTCAGCCTCGCCTATGACCAAGACGAGGACGTCGAATCCGGCGGCCAGACTGTGCCGCGACCGCTGTGCCGCCCGCACTCCAAGTACCGCAAGTGTGACCTTGGTTCCTCCGTTGATGTTTGCGCTACTGACGCGGGCTGCGTCGTGTGAGCGTTCCGACGATGGCAAGGGTGATCAGGAGAACCACGGTGAGTCCGGTCATCGCGGCGGTCGAGGAGATGGCGAGGGTGGCGATCCCGATCGCCAGGGCGGGGACACTGAGTCCGACGTAGGAGATGAGGAACAGGCCGGCGAGTGCTCCACCGCGTCTTTCGGGTGATGCCATTGCCGCGACGGCTCCAACGGCTGCTTTAAAGAGCATGCCTGCTCCGGCGCCGGCGAACACGCCACCGGTCAGGAGCGTCGGTAGGTTCGTGCCGATCATGCCGATCACGAGTACGACGAGACCGATAGCTACCGCGATGAGGCCGCCGGTCTGGCGTTTTTTGAGACCCAATCGGCTTGTGGCGGTCTGGGCGATGGCCGCTGCACCGAACACGGCGAATACGACGAGACCCGAGATCGCTCGGGAGGGCCGATCAAGCAAGCTTCCGACAAAGGCTGGAGCGATGGAGGTGAAGACGCCGAACACGGCGAAGGCCACGAATCCTGAGGCGAGAGCGGCGATGTAGCCGACGCGGTCACCGTGGTCGGCGCTGACGCGCTGCGGACGGTATGTCGGCCTAACGAGATGATCTTCCACCGTCTCGGGGGTGAGCAGTACGGCGACGATGCTCACGACGATCAGAATGCCGAAGACCAGATACGGGGTGTGCAGCGGTTCAACAAGGAACTGGGCGAGCAGGCCACTAACGAGCGGACCGATGCCGACGCCCCCGATATTCGCCGCAGTGGACACGATCTCGAAGCGCTGCGTCGATGCTCCGGGACGGTGCCGGACGTCGAGATCGTGTAGGTGAGCGGTCGCCGTCGCGGTCAGCATACCGATTCCGAGACCTGAGATGAACCGCGCCACCAGCAGTGCCCACAGCCCGGGGACGGCAAAGAACAGCGTTGCGGCGGCAAGTTCGAGCACCAGCGCCGGGACCAGGATCTTCTTCCGCCCCACCCAGTCGGAGATATGGCCAGCGAAAACCAAGCTGATCACCACACCGAACGCGTACACGGCGAAGATCACCGTAACGATGAAAGTCGAGAACCCGTCCCGTGCCTGATATAGCGGGTACAGCGGTGCCGGGACTGCGGAGAAGGCCATCGCGATGAGGAACGCGAACGCGATCATCCAGAACCCGAGGTGATGACGGCTCTGCGAATGCCTGCGCAGGGAGCCATCTGTTTGGTGCGAAGGAACTGTGATTGACGCTGACATGAGGAACTCCGAGAGATCGTGCGGGCTTTGTATTACAAGGCTCCCGCAGAGAATTCATCTCGTCCAACGAATGTTTTTGCTTAGTCTTATCAGTTTCGGAGATAATTAGAGGATGGAACTGCGTCAACTTGAGTACTTCGTGGCGGTGGTCGAAGAGCAAAGCTTCACCCGGGGCGCCGCCCGGGTCCACGTAGTTCAGTCGGCCATATCGGCAGCGATCAAGGCCCTCGAGCGCGAACTCGGTGCCATGCTTCTTGACCGCAGCACGAAACATGTCTCCTTGACTGACGCTGGGGCCGCCCTGCTAACCGAGGCCAGGATCACCCTGCAGGCCGCAGCGGACGCACGTGACGCAGTCGGCGCGGTCCAGGGCGGACTGCGCGGCACCGTCCGCATCGGAACGATGACTTCCGTCGGATTGGTCGATCTCGCAGGACTCCTCGGAACGTTCCACGCACAGCATCCACATGTGAGCATCCACGTCTCCGCTGCTCCCTCCGGGTCTCAGGGACTGGTCGAAGCCATCAGCGAACGGCGTCTCGACCTCGCCCTCGTATCGATGCCCTCCACGTCACGCTTCGCCGTCGATCTCCTCGACATTGCTCGCGCCCCGATCGACCTCGTCGTCCCCAACAATCACCCGCTCGCATCACTCGGGAAGGTCGCACTCCGCGACCTCACCGAGGTCAACTTCATCGACTCACCGATCGGCTACGGAAACCGCACCATCGTCGATCGCGCCTTCGCCGACGCAGGGCTAGCCCGCCCGGTGACGATGGAACTGCCCGACATCGCCACCGTGAGCGACTTCGTCAGCCACGGTCTCGGTGTGGCTTTCATCCCCCGATTCGCCATCCGACGCGACGCAGAAGTCACGGTCATTAAGGTCACTGACACAGACCTCATCTGGCCCATGTCCCTTGCCAGGCCATCTGACCGACCCCCCAGTAAAGCTGCCGCAGCTCTCTTTGGTCTAATCCGTGATTCTGTCCGCGCCGTCCCGAACGTAGTCTCACGGGACGACGCCGAGGCGCCAGTTGCAAGCAGCAGCGCCCTCTCTTGAGAGCCATTTAGGGCTGGAAAGCCGGCATTGCCGCCGGCGACGGGCTGATTGGCCTATTTCATGCGCAGCGGTTGATCCGCAAGGACCACTCCGGCGCCCCTGAACGGACGCACTGACCCTTCCATAGCGGGAGCCAGAGCCGCGACCGGTTGCCCGAAAACCGTTGTCCGAGGCGACGGACCCTCGAGGGAGTGCTCGGTTGCGAACTGACAAGAGTGGGCGCCCTGATACACGTCGCGACCGCGCTCCAGCTTGAAGCGGTCTCACCTGATAGTAGATCTGGATCTACATGGCGGTCTTCCACGCCCTCGGCCAAGCTGACAGTCGGTCGGAGGGCACGATGTTGAAGCGAATCTTTCCTCGTTTCCAGAGACCGCATGTTCTGAGTGCGGGGCGCCTCGACCAATGGAAGACGGCTGCGTCAGCTTCTCCCCGCGGACTCGGCTAGGCACCCAGCTGACCGTCGCCCAAAGCGGAGAAGTCCCTCGCTGGTCCAGGGAAACCGTGAAAAACTGTAAGTGTGAAAATGGGGCCTGATCGTATGGCCCAGCATCTTCAGGGATGGCTGAAGGCGCTGGCCCATATCGGTGCGGCGGTCAACCGTGGCGTTTCGCTGAGCGAGCTGTTGGACCTGATCGCCAAGACCGCCTGCGAATTGTTGTCCTACGACTTTTGCGCGATCACTATCCCGGATGCTGCGTCGCAAGTCCTGGTGATCGAAGGCTCGTACGGTCTCTCGGCCGAGTACATTCGAGATATCAACGAAAGGCACCCGGTCCGACTTCATGGCGTTCACACCCCGTCGCCGTCGGGCCAGGCCTTCGCTCTGGGTGTTCCCGTGCAGATCGAAGACTTCGGGAGTAATCCGACGATGCTCGCATGGAGGGCTGCGGCAAGAGACCAAGGTTATAGCTCGATGATCTCCGTGCCGTTGAACTCCTCCGATGAAACGCTCGGGACCCTCAACTGCTACACCCGATTGACGCACCACTTCACCAGGGAAGAAGAATCGCGTCTCTTGATGTTGGCAGACCAGGCGGCCGTCGCCATCACCACCAGTCGTCTCCGCTCCGAACAGGCGACGAGGATCACGGTCCTCAAAGAGTTGAATGAGTCGCTCGAGGAGCAGTATGAACTGCAAAGGAACGCCGACGCGATCCACGAGCGGTTGACGGCACTCACGCTGGAAGGGGGCGGAGTCAGGGCCCTTGGCGGTGCCCTGGCAGAGATTCTCGAGCGCCCCGTCGCCGTGTCCGAGACCAACGGGACCATCCTCTACAACACTGAGCGTGATGGCATTTCACTCCCAACGACTCTCCTCGCGAACGCGGCCGGGCTCCCGCTTCCTGATGTCATGTCCGCAGGCAATGCCGGCTTCCTGGCCGATGTGCGTGTTCCGGATACGACAGGGATGCTGACCGTTGTCCGGGTTCCGGTGATGATCAAGGAGAAGGTCGTCGCGTGGATCTGGACAAGCGGTAAGCTCTCCGAGCTCCGACCGCTGGATCGCCAGGCGATGGAACGAGCCGCGGCGCCCCTGGCACTGGAACTCCTCCGAACCCGGACAGCGACCCAGGCAGAGTGGCGGGACACAGGCGAGATTCTCTCCGGGCTCCTGTCAGGCAGAGGACACGGCACAGCGCTCTTGGCCCAAGCCGCACGCCTCGGCCACGATCTGTCGCTTCCCCATGCAGTCGTCGCAGTCCGATTTGAAACCGGCAACGAGGGCGCCCTTCCTTACTGGCTTGCCGCCACGTTCACACGGATGGCGCTGCAAGTGTCACCTAAGCCGCTGCTGGGATCTCACGAGGGGTACGTTGTTGCTCTCTGGCCGCTGGGGCCACCGACGCCGATCGACGAAGTGCGAGGCATCGGCGACGAGCTCAGACGGATTCCTTCAGAAGGCGTCCAAAACACAGATCGCGCGCACGGTGCCATCACGGGACCGGTCACAAGCATCGCTGACTATCCGGCGGCCTTTGCAACGGCCCGCGGAGCCGTTGAGCTGGCGGCCCTGCGCAAGAGTTCCCCCGGGACCCTGGTATTGGGCGATCTAGGACTGACTGGGCTTCTGCTTCAGCTCCCGGATGTTTCCGCCCTGAGCCACTACACGGACGACGTTCTTGGCCCGTTACGTGCCGACCACTTGGCCCGAGATCCGTCGCTCCTGCCGACCTTGTCAGCTCTCATCCACAACGATCTCAATGCGAGTAAGACTGCGGAGCAGCTACATGTCCAAAAAGACATCGTCGTCGAAGCCCGCCGGCGGATTGAGGATCTGCTCGCACTCAACCTTTCTCGCGTTTCCGACCTCACGCGCATCTCGATGGCCCTCGAAGTCGACAACGTCATCGAAGTGAGGCAGCGGCAGCGCATTATCGACGTCTGATTCCCGCGTACCAGCGGTCCTCGTCCGAACAACATCAGGACCTTGGTGGTCCGGTCACTGCCACGATCCGGCCCGTCAGCCGGTGGGGAGGGCAAGGGCGCGCGGTTCGATCATGGCTTCCACCTTAAGGACTTTATCCCGCTCCCCAGAGGCCGCACCCGTAGTCCTGGTTCAGTTGCTAATCGACATCGACCCTGAAGTTCGGAAAGCAGCTGCCCGGGCATTGCGTCATGCCCATGAGCTTGACCAGCAAACGGCAGCATTGTTGCTCCAGGAGTTCATCGCATGCGCGGCGTTCCCGGAACATACAGACAACCTCTTTGCCTCGCTCGATCGCAGCACGGCCTTGTTGCCGCCGTCAGCCATCGACCTCTGTGAAAGGTACTTGGAGTCCGCCGGGCCGGAGTTGGGAGATATACGACCGCCCGGACCGTTAGTCAGCAGAAATCTTGTGGCCATCGTGCTCCGCCTGTACAAACAAGGGAACAAGTCGATCCGCGGCCGCTGCCTGGATGTTATCGACAAGCTCGCGGAACTTGGAGCATATGGCTTGGAGGGAGCTCTGGACCAGAAGAGGCTCTGAACGCGGCCCAGCGCACCGGTAACAGCGCATATGTCGGGTCGCCAGCAGCGCCCCATTTCACTTCAAGGCATCGCTTCCGTCTGGGCGCCAGCTATCGTTGGGCAGCGTGGAATATCTTGATGAGCTAATCCATCAACTTGTCTTAGTAGCTGCAACCCTGCAGAACGACCCGATGGGAGTCCGTACCGGAGGAAACCCACATTCCGTAAATCATGATCAACTCTGGCAAGGCCAAGGCGGCGAACGCAGTCAGCCTGAGCTACACCCCAACCTGACGTCAGTAGCCCGCTCAAGCAATGTCAGAGTAGCCTTGGTTTCCTGCTTTCCGGACAACAGACGATGTGACTCAAGAAACCCAACCTGACATTCTTCGAGTTCATCGACGTTCGGTTCAGAGCGGCTATGTAACTCCTCGCCCCGGGGATCGGTTAATGTCTCGCAGTCATCCAAACTTCTGTGGAGTGTTGCTACACGGGCGGGTCCGCGAACAGACCTGTGCTCTGGCGGCTCCCGTAGCTTGCAAGCCCTCGGCAAAACCGCCTCCACATCAATCACGGCAGTACCAGCAGTTCTGATCTGGTGCTGCCTGTACCGGATCATCAGCAATCTGGTTCGACAGCCAAGGCTACGGGAGTAATTTGAGTCAGACAGCCAGGACAACAGCAAGACGAAGTTCATCGGCACCAAACGCAGGTCGCGGCCTACGTCGCACGCGGACTCCGGCGAGCCCCGAAACAGGAAGAACCTCAACCTGTCCAGACGCCATCTGGACAGGTTGAGACTCCCTTGCCGGATGGAAGCTCACCCTGCAACAGCTGTGCCCGCCCTCATACCATCAGCATTAGTGCAACAAGCTGTTGCACTAATCGGCGCTCCGCCTCCCCCGAGGAGACTAGAACCGTCCGCACGCTCCAAAGAAGAGAGCAGTGGCATGAGGTCTCGTCGCTCCCTATCCTGCCCATCACTAATCAACTGCTCACACCTCTGGCACCAAAGGCCGTCGCCGTGAGCACTGGCTCACGGCGAAGTCATGTTGTCGATCGGGTCCACCTTGATGAACGATCGTGAGTGGGAAGAATTGCGAGGAATGTAAGAAGACATTCGAGCCGTCGCGCACGTCGCAGCGGTTCTGCTCAGCCCGGTGTGCCAACAGAAAGCGGGACCGTCGACGGCGGAACCGGACTGCCGGAGCGAGTCCAGCGCTGCCCTTCGCTGCGGCCCAGGACAGGGTCATCGAACCTGAAGCTCATCTTGGAAACCTGGGAGCCAGACTCACCGCCGATCTCGCCGCCAGCAAACAGACCCAGAATCTCCTTCATGCCCATCTCCGCTCCCAGTCCACCGTCGTCGACCACCTCGAAGCCGAGAATGCTGAGCAACGCGCAACCATCAAAAGCCTCCAAACTGAGATCGGCCGCCTTAAGACCATCCAGCAAGCCGACGCCCACGACTTGGTCCATCTCGCCAGCAGGCTACGAGCTCTCGCCCAGGCCACCGGCGCCGAACTCGACAACACCGTTCCGGAGTTCCGCAGTCACGGTTGGATCAATGCCGCCCGAAAGACAGAAGCCAAACAACGATGACCATGTCCATCGCCCGGCTCTCCGCACAGTCAGGCCTGAAGTACCTCTTCAAGACCACGATGATGGACGACCTGACGATTACTCCCGCAGACCCCACCGCGTACTACATGAAGGCCGGGACGCCGCAAGGCCGTTGGCTCGGCTCCGGCCTGAGCGGCATCAACCGCGCAGCTGGGGATCCAGTCAGCGAATCCGACGCAAAAGCAATCTTCGACAGTGCCACCCACCCGGACACGGGCGCTCCCCTGGGCCGCCCGCACGGCCAACCCACACTCGTCCAAAACAGCCAGGGACAAGCCGGCACGCGCCACGCTGTCGCCGGCTTCGATCTGACGTTCAGCGTCCCCAAGTCTGTATCCGTCCTATGGGCGCTGAGCCCGCGGAGCCTCCAGGACCAGATGCTTGAAACCCACCACGACGCCATCAACGCCACCCTGGACTGGCTGGAAGATCTCGTCATCCACACCCGAGCGGGGCGGAACGGCGTCGCGCACGTCGGTACCCGCGGCGCCATCGCCGCAGCATTCGACCACTGGGAATCACGCTCGGGAGACCCGCAACTGCACACGCACGTCGTCATCGCCAACCGGATCCAACGGACCACAGACGGCGCCTGGGTCACTCTCGATTCGCGGACGCTCTACAAGGCCGCCGTCGCCGCCAGCGAGCACTACAACGGACTCCTCTTCGACGCCCTCAAACGGGACCTCGGCACCGACACAGGTATCCGCAATCCCCTAGCGAACACCCGCAATCCGAGCGCTCAGCTCACGGGCATCGACGACGTCTTGATCCGCGAATTCTCCAACCGCTCCCGCCTCATCGACCAGGAAACCGACCGCCTGGTCGCCGAATGGACCAAAAACCGCGGGACCAGACCAACCCCTACGCAGACCGTAAAGCTCCGACAACAAGCAACCCTCTCCACCCGAACTACAAAGCCGGAAACCACCGCGCCCCTGCATCAGCTCTCGGGTCATTGGCGCGAAAGGGCCTCGTCCAAGGGTTTCGACCCCCGCCTCGTCCTGGAATCCACCATCCGAAGGTCACGAACGTATCCTTTCCGGTCGTCCGACTTCGCCGCCGACTGGGTGGAGGCTGTCGCGTCCCTGACCCGGGACATGGTGGCAGCCAAGCGCGCGACGTGGAATCGCTGGAACCTGCTTGCCGAGGCCGAACGCGTCTGCGCCGCGATCCGCTGCCAGACGCCGGGTGACCGCCACGCCCTGATCGACGCCGTTGCCACCGCGGCTGAAGCCCACTCGGTCCCGCTGAACGAATACCGGTACAGCGTCGCCGCGGGGGCGCGGCCGGATCTCCGCCTCGGCGAACGGAGCGTCTTCGACTTCCACGGGTCGCGTCTTTACACCGACGCGGGCACGCTCGCCTGCGAGGAGTCCGTCGTGATGGCAAAGAACGACGACGGCGGACCGGCCGTCAGCGCGTCTGTCGCCATGGGGGCTCTGGCCAGTTACCGCCATCACGGCAACGGCGGTCTGCACTCTGACCAGCGGGCCGCCGCCGCCGAGGTGCTGCTGAACGGAAACCGCCTTGACGCCGTCGTCGGGCCTGCCGGGACCGGCAAGACCACTACGCTCGGCGCGATCAAGGCTGCGTGGGAGGAACAGTTCGGGGCCGGAAGCGTGATCGGGCTGGCGCCTGCGGCGGCGAGCGCCGAAGTCCTGGGGCGCGAGTTGTCCATGGTTGCCGAGAATGTCGCGAAATGGCTCTACGAGTCGGTCGGGCAAGGGGCCATCAATCGAGCGGAGCGCTTCTATGACGCCGAGAAGCGCCTGAGCAGCGCCGTGGCACCGAGGACCGCGTTGGCACAGGAAGTGACTCGTTTGGCCGCCGAGCAGAACAGGTGGCGGTTCCATCCGAACCAGTTGGTCGTCGTTGATGAAGCCTCCATGGTCTCCACCGTTCAACTCGCCGCGCTCGTGCGACAGGCCCGGGACGCCGGAGCCAAGGTCCTGTTGGTGGGTGACCCGGCCCAGCTGGATGCCATCGACGCCGGCGGTGTTCTCGGCTGGCTGGATCGCCAGGGCAAGGCGGTGCGGCTGAGTACGATCTGGCGCTTCGAAAACGCCTGGGAGCGGGAGGCCTCGCTGAAACTGCGGGGCGGAGACTTCGCGGCCATTAGCGACTACGACCGCCACCATCGCATTCGGCACGGCACTTACCTCGACATGGTCGATCAGGCATACCTGGACTGGCAATCGGACATCCGGGCCGGTAAGTCGTCCATCCTGATTGCCGCGGACAACGACACCGTCAGCATGCTCAACGAACGTGCCCAAGCGGACCGCGTCATCCAAGGGCTTGTGGACGCCGAACGCACGACTCTTCTAAGCGATGGGCTGCGCGCTGGTCGCGGTGACACGGTCATTGCGCGCCGCAACGACCGCACTGTGGCGGACAGCAACGGTGACTTTATCCGCAATGGCACGCTGCTCGACGTCGTAAGCGTCGGGAGACGCGATGGCAACCTTGTGGCGGTTCGACGGGATACCGGCGCGACTGTTTCGCTGCGGCGCGATTACGTTGAGGGTTCCGTTGAGTTGGGATACGCGACGACGGCCCACCGCTCCCAGGGGATCACGGTCGACTCCGGCCATACCGTCGTGACGCAAGTCGGGCTGACACGTGAGCTGCTTTACGTGAGCATGACTCGTGGCCGCGGAGGCAACTACGCGTACATCAGCGAAAACGACCCCGCCGATCTCGAACCACTGGATCCAACCTTCCAAAGCTCGTGGCAGGAGATCCTGGGTGAAGTCCTTGCAGCCGAAGGTGCCGAACGGACCGCCCACGAAGTGCGAGAGGCCGAGCGGATGGGGGCCGACAGCTTGGAGAGACTCAGCGCCGAATACGACTACCTCGCGCAAATTGCTGCCGCCGAGGACCTGGAAGAGTTTCTCAAGATGCGCGCCCCTTCGAGGTTCGACGAGTTGCAGCGTGCCCCGTCCTGGGGTGCAACCGTGGCAGCGTGGCGCCGATCCTCGGGGATCAGTCGCCCGAGCGCCCAGCGGATCGTTGCCAGGGCTTTGGAAACGAGCGGGTCAGCCAGGGATCTGACTTCGATAATCCATTCCCGGCTCCTCAGCTTTGTGTCCACATTGCCCGCGAGTGACCCGCCCTTCATTCCACAGCCTGTTCATACAGATCGGCCCGACCTCGCCGACATGATCAACCAGGTATCGGAACGGATCCGGCGTCGGGCTATCAAGGTCACGGCGGCGGCCTTGATACACGACACCGAGTGGAAGCGAAATCTCCTGCAGAATCTGTCACCACAGGACGACATGCCTTCCGTGATTGGCAGGGTCGCCGTGTACCGAGACAGGTGGGGCATCGAAGACTCATCGCTCCCCTTTGGGCCTCTTCCCGGCGAGTATGAATGGGAACGGACGTCGCAGTACCAAACCATCCAACACCTCATCAGCCGGACCGCGCCACAACGCGTCGGGCATCAGCAGGCGGGCCTCTGGGCAGCGGACTCCGTTTCCCGCGCGGCGGACCTTATCAATGTCGGTTGGCAGCTCTAAACTGGGCAAGAAGGCATCCCATGGTCTCAAACCCAGTCATCAAGCCGAAAGTTGCGACGCCCGCACTGATTCTCGCCAGCGCGGTGCTCGGCCTATGCGCGGTGTTCGTTTTGCAGAACCTGACGGTAAGTTGGCCTCCAGATGCGGTCCAAGTGTTTAGCTGGGCTGCCGTGCTGCCCTCCACCCTCATCGTGAGCGTCGTCTGGTTGATTCGGATGCACCGCCGTCGCGATTGGCTGGCAGATGCCAAGGTAAGGTGGAGCCACTTCGAGGAGGCGAAGCGGGCTCACCGGACGACGGCGGAAATCACAGTCCTCAGCATCGATGCCCTCGAACCCACGGGAGCTTGGATCACCATTATTTGGAACCGCTTCGGACACGTTCAGCGCGCATGGCTGGAAGCTCTGGAGGAACCTATCTGGGTCGGGTCCGTCCTGCTGATCTCACCGGATCCGTCCCAGGTTCGGCCCGGTGCGCCATGGCCGGCCACATACTTTGTACAGGCTTCGAGTTTTCTTGCTTGGGCGCCAGGTAGCGAAATTCTGTCAAGAGCGAGTGTCAGTCCCCGCGGCAAGTCGATGAGCTTCAAGTAGGCAAATGCTCTTGGGTCCAGCTGATTGATCGGAAGTGCTTCCCGCCGCCTTGGCTCGTTGCGCGGTCGAGATCCGCACCGCCCGGCAGGTCGGGATGCTCATTGCGGCGGCTTCCTAGCCGCAGAGGTGGCACCGTAGTCGCCCGGCCAAGACCGATCCGAGCCTGATCCGCAGGGATTCCCTTACCTCTGGACCGCAGTGAACAGGACAGGCTCCGCCGGATCGGTCGGCTCCCGCTGATCGAAACCCATTGGTCCTGACCGATTCGGGTCATTTCCGACCCGAGCCCGCCTTTCATCACGGCATGGGGGCCCGCGAGCCATGCCCGACGCAGCCCGTGTGTTGTGCAGGCGTCGTCGGGCATTCTTGCCACCGCGGACCCGGACGGCTATTTGTACCAGATGGCCACGCCTCCGTGGTGGGAGCACGTTCCGCTGTGGTTCGCGGAGAAGGACAGAGTGCCGTCATTGCACAGTGCGGTCGCACCCCCTCCAGGAACCGGAGCAGGGGCAGGAGCCGCCGGCGCTGCGGGCACTGGTGCCGCAGGAACTACCGGGGCCGGCGCTGCGGGCACCGGTGCAGGTACGGGAGCCTGCACCGGTGATTCTGGTGCAGGTGCGGCGTCCTGTGCCGGGGCGGCAGGGGTGGGTTCGGGTGTTGCCAGTGGCTTCTGGTTGGTGGGGGCTGTCTCGTTCGGGCAGTCACCCAGGACGCGTGCCATGGCGTCGTGTTCGGCTTGGGTGACCCACAGGTTGTAGGTGGCCTTGACGGAGATCTGCCGTGCGACGTAATCGCAGCGGAAGCTCTTGTTCGGCGGCAGCCAGGTGGCGGCGTCGCCGTCGCCCTTTTGCATGTTGGTGGGCCCGTCAACGGACTGGAGGTTCAGCGGGTCGTTGGCGAAGGCGGTGCGCTGTTCCGGGCTCAATTGCTGGGCGCCGGTCTGCCAGGCATCGCCAAGGGCGACCACGTGGTCGATCTGCACAGCGCTGCTGGTCGTGGCGCCGCGGACGAAGCCGATGGTTTTCGCCGTGTACGGGTCGGCCAAGGTGCCGCTTTGGACCTTACAATGGACACTGTTGGTGTAGGTGGTCTGTGTCAGGTCGCGATTGAGGATGTCGTTGCGGGTGTCGCAGCCGTTGTGGTCGACGTCGGCCTAGGCCTGGCCAAACTGGTCCCTGTCATACCCGGTCATCGGTGCCCGGCCCTTCACCGGCAGGGTAGCCAGCAGATCTACAGCTTTGGTGGCATAGCCCGGTTGGGACTTCGGCGCCGTGTAGTTGGCTGACTTGGACAGCTCGGTCACGCTGTCTGGATCGAGCGGTGTTCCTGTCTCGGTTACCGTCGGGTTAGGGGTCGGGCTGGAACTCGGAGAAGCTGCCGTTCCCGCGAGTTTCTGGCTGTCAGCGCTGGTCGGAGACGCCTGAAGGCCGTCGTTGGGCTTCGCCGGTGTAAGGGCGCCGCCGGTAATGAGGAGCACGAGCGCACCGGTCAGGACGATAGCCCCGGCTTTGCGGCCCATCGCCCAGGAACGCCTGCCGGTCGCGACGACATAGAGACCTGTCAGGAAAGAGAAAATTCCGGCCATGATCAGGACCCCGCCGATCCCGGACCCGAAGGCGGCAGGAACAAGGAAAAGGAGCAGGAGGATGCCCACGACAATCGTGGACACGGGCAGCCGGAAACGGCGCTTTCCCGGTGGTGTGTGATTCGTCAAGACAAGATCCCCATTCAAATATCAAGCGGCGCACCTCGGCGCCGTCAGTCGGCGCTGCGCGCTAACGCGGATTCTAGTATTTGAATTACAAGTTTGTAATTCGCTTGGAATTATTACGTTCCGCGTTGGGTATCGGTGGTCATGCACTAGCGGCCAGTGGCCTCAGTCTGGCCCGCGGATCTTATGAAACTGGCACCTTCGTCGAGAAGGCCACGCGCGTTCTTCGTCCCATTCAACCTGCCAATTCCCACGTCGGAACTCAACAATGCTGAGACCGGACACATTTCCTCGGCTCTCAAAACAAGCAACAAAGGTGTTCCCGCGCCCGGTCCCATCACCAATCCAGACGAGTTGCCCGTGCTAGTAACTCATCTCACTCCCCTGCGCTGCCCCGAAAGGGGGCACCACAACCGGGCTCTTAGTCGCAATGTTGTACGCGGGCGCCTCCGCTGCAGCAGAGGCCTCCGCGCTGGTTTGAACTCCTGCATCCGGCCCAGCAACTGCCGTGTGAGCCGACCTCTGGTAGGCGGCGGTACCGAAGCGGAGGTCCGGCCCGATGGTGTCGGCGACGATGCGGCGGGCTTCTCGCTTCTCGCCGTCCTTCTCGTAGGACCGGAATTCGAGTTCGCCTGCTAACGTGACGGGGTCGCCCTTCTTGAGGGAGTTCGCCGCGTTTTCGGCAAGTGCGCGGAATGCGGAGACGTTGTGGAAGACAGGTTCACCGTCCTGCCAGGTCCCGTCCGGTCCCTGGATTCGCTGGTTTACTGCGACGCGCAGTTTGGCGTGGGCTACTCCCGACTCGCCGTAAGTGAGTTCGGGGTTAGCTACGAGGTTGCCGGCGATGCTGATGGGGATTTTGGTGCTCATTGGTCTTGTCCTTTCCGCTGCCGGCGGGTCTCTCCCGCCGGACAAATAGGTGGAGTCAAACTCCAGGACCCGCGATCACAGGCCCTTCCAAACGCGGCCCGGGCAGCCCAACGCCGACGTAGGACACCGGTTCGGCGAGCCGAGGATCGGCTTCGGCGGAGGGAACCTTGCCCCCGAAGCCAGGTGGATGAGTGACTTCGAGGATTCCCTTCGTTGCTGCCGTCACGCGCCCGAGGACGGACTTCGCAATGTCAACGCGGGAGGCAGGAAGTTTGCGGTGGTCCGCACCCGCCGTCAGAACACCACTTTCCGTTTCGATGACAGCGTCTGCCCATCCGGCCAAGTACGACGCCGACTTGGATCCGCGGTCAATCCCGTGCGCCCGCAGAATTGTGTAGGCGACCGATTCCGCTTCGACTTCGGCCAGCCCGCGATGGTCCGCTCTGCTGCCGTAAAGGCGTCCGACGGCGTCGTCCGGGCCATGCAGGAGGACGTGTCCGAGCTCGTGCGCGAGCACCGCGGTGCGTTCCTCTGGACTCAGCCACGCACCCACCTGGACCCGGTGCTTGGCGAAGTCCGTGTAACCGCTGGTCAGCCCGTACTGGGCGTCATCGACGTGGACCTCGAAGCCATGCTTGTGTGCGACCTCCGCCAGCGAGTCAAAGAGCTCCGAGGCGACGACGCCGGGCCGAGCCACGTCCCGCGGCACCAGCAGCGGAGTCCCTTGAGTCTGCGAGACATCAAAGACGGCTTGTCCGCGCCAGCCTGTGATGACGGTCTTTTTCCCCTCATCGGCGGCGCCCGTGGGAGGCTTCTCACCTACGCGGATCCGCTGTCGGGTCCCGTCGGGTAGCGTGAACTCCTGCATGCGTGCCGTGCGCGGGGCGATCACCCACAGTGCGTGTTCGCCTTTCAGAACTGAACGCCCGTGGCGTTCCCATTCCCTGAACCCGGCCACGAGCGTGGGCTCTTCGGTGCCGCGCTGGGCCATCTGCATCATGAGCAGGGCAACGTTGCCGCCGGAGTATCGCCAGAGAGTGGCCGAAGCGTCCAACAGCACCTGCCAGTGCGACGGCGATTCGACGGCCTTTTCCAGGATTGTGTGTAGACCGTCCGTGAGTGCCGCGATGCGTTCTTCCGGTGTCAGGCGCGACGTAGCGGGTTCGGGCGCATCGGTGTCTGGCCACTTTGAACGCGGAGCGCTCTCACCTCTGGAAGCCACGACGGCCACCTCCATGCCTCTTGAAATCCGCAAACGCGGATATCCGTTCATGTCCCCCTGCCGGGCTCACGGCATGACGTCAGAGCTCAACACCACGTTGATGGTGAGCGGTCTGCCAATCCAGGAACTCCAGTTCCTCAACCGCGAGGAGCCTCGGGGCGGGTTCTTTGTGCGTTTGCAGCCCGACACAGCCGGCCGTCCGGGTGTGGTTCCGGAGGCGTTCGACAGCGTGTGGCAGCCTCTCGTGAAACGCGAGGGGGCCGAAGCCGGCATCGTCGGTGGCGTAGGAGACCTGCTCTGCCCGCTGCAGGGCGTAGAGCTCGGCGACGATCTCGGAGTGGCGCCACCAGCAGTCCGGCACAACCGACGTCGTCAGCTGATAGGTGGCGACAAGCCATCTCACCCAGTCTGCGAGTGCGGTCCAGACAGGTTCGGCCTGCTGTGGGCTCATGTCTCGCCAGCGGTGGGTCGTTCCGGGGGATCCGCCTGTGGCGCGGAAGGCTGAGCGGAAGAGTTCTGCGGTCAGTTCGTCGTCGTCCGCTCCTGCTGAGGGGATGTCGAAGTGTTCGACGTCGTCATAGTTCCCCATCGTTGGTCCCTTCGGCTGTCTGTTGGCGTTGTCTGTGGCCTTCGGTGAGGGCGCGTTCGGTCTCTGCCTTGGATCGTCCGAGTTCGGCTGCGTCCTTGCGTTTGTGCCATTCGCGCAGGTCGAGCAGGATTGGTCTGGTGCTTCGGCCGAGCATGAGGGCCGTGCCGGCAGGAAGTCGGCGGATCTCGTCTAGGGCGATGACGGGGCTCTCTCGGATCTGTTCGCCGTCCTGGCGTCCTTGTGAGGACCACGAGCGGGTGGTCAGCGTGAGGCTCCGCTCCCCGAGCAGTCCGGCGAGCGAGCGGAGGTCGCGTTCGTCGGAGCCGCCGCCGAAGATGACCTTGATGATGGCCGAGTCCCAGATCGTCGCTGCTTCGTCGATGGACCATCCGGTCCGGGCCTGGGAGAGCGACTGGAGCACGACAAGGGTCGAGATGCCGATTCCGCCACCGTCCGAAAGGGCAACCGGCAAACCCGGCCATGGCGCAAGATTGGCGATCTCGTCGAGGATCAGAGACAAGGGTGGATCGAGCCGGCCGCCCGGCGAGACGAAGGCCATTTCCCGGGCAGCGTTGTCTATGTCGTCAATCAGAGCGGAAAGATAAGGGCCTGCCGCGGCGGCCCCCGCCCGCGTGCCGATCAGGTAGAGCGTTCCGCGATCACGGATGAATTGTTTAGGGTCGAACTCTTCCGATTCTTCGTGCGGATCCAGTGCGGCCATGACCTTCGGCGAGGACAACGGCGCGACAGCGGCCGACACGCCGATCCATGAGTTGGAGGTGTTCCTAGGGTCATCCTCGAGGATTCCCATCAGGTCGGCTTGCCACCCCAGTGCCGCCCCTGGGCGGCTGAGAACCTCCAGCGCCTCACGGGCGAGCACCGGGTTCGAGGACCAACGCCGAAATGCTCGGACCCCCTCCCCGGACAACGCAGCAGCGTGAAGCAGGCACTGCAGGACGATCAGGGAGCGCTTCTGCCATGCCGCGTTTTCGCCTTTCATCTCCGTATCTGCCGTGATGACCAGGGCCCGGCGCGTCGCGATATCTGGATCCTGGCAGCCCCGTACCGGAGACCAGCGCAGCGTCGACGTCAGCCCGGACATTCCCTGCGGATCGAACACGGTCACGGGCCTGTCCCCAGCCGCCCGGGCCTTCATCGTCACGACGAGGTTGTCCGCCCGGGTGGATGTCGTCACCACGGCGCCGGGTGCGTCCAGAATGGCATTGATCACCACGTAGAGTCCCTTGCCCGAACGGGGCGCGCCCTGGATGACCATGGATTCTTCGGTCGAGACATGGATCGTGACTCCGCGCGACCGGCCGAGCGTCCAGGCCACGTCCTGAACTGTTGGGTTGCTCAGCGCAGGACGGGTGAACTTCCCGCGTCGCCGAACGGCCCGTGCCCCGAAGTCGTGCAGGATCTCGGAGCGGCGCGCGATGCCATCCCGGTTCAGGATCTCTTGCCGCAGCCACGACCCTGACTGCGTCCACCTGCGCCACGCCCAGATCCCGCACACCGCGAGCCCAGCAACCGCGACGAGCACAGGGCCGACCATCCACCACACATCGGCCGTGCTGACCTCGCAGCCGGGATCGCGGCGCACAATCCATTCGATCCGACCCGTCAGGAGTCCGACGGCGGCCGCCGGGTTTGGGGGCGACGGCGGCGTGGTGCCGCACCGCCAAGTGACGACGAGGCGGGCAGCTCCCTGAACCAGGAAGGAAAGGCTCACGAAGCCAGAGAGTGTCACGAGTCCGGCGGTGATGAGGGGGGTCGTGTTTCCTGCGCGCGGGTGCGTGAACATCAGATCATCCGGTCGTCGGTGCCGAAGACTTCCAGCTCATCGGTGGTGACGCGGTTGGCAACGATGAAGGAGCGGTTTCCGACTTTCCAGAGCCCTACGCCCTTGGGAAGGTTCTCGACGTGTTCGCATTCGGCTTCGGTCAGGCCGAGGGCTTCCTTGGTCAGGCGCATGGCGTCGTGCTTCTGGCGGTAAATGATCCGGGTATCGGCCTCCGTGAGGAGCCCAAGAGCTTTCTGGCGGTGTCCGCTGGTGCTGTCACCGATCTCGTTGAGATCGGCGACCTTGTGCATGATGAGCAGGTTCGCGATCCCGTAGGTGCGGGCCAGTCGCCACTGCTCGCTCATTTTGGCCAACATGTAGGGATCGGCAAGCATCCGCCAACCCTCGTCGTAGACGACCAGCCGCTTGCCGCCGTCGGGATTGGTGACCGCCGCCTCCAGCCAGGTTGCCCCGCACGCTGCAGCGAGTGAGAGTGCCTGCTCAGAAGCGCCGATCAGCGCCGAGGTATCCATCACCATCATCGGCGCATCAGCATCGAACGCGACCGTGGAAGGAGCGTCGAACATTCCTTCCAGATCGCCGGAAACAGTGCGTCGCAGCGAATGGCTGACAGCGGTGCCTCCGTCCCGGCCCACGAGCCCGATCGTTTCCTTCGAAGGGTTCAACAGGTGGTCCAGGACCATTGGCAGCGTCGGGTTCGAGTTCTGCGCCACCGTCTCCATCAGCGCCATATCCAACGCCGTGTGCTCCACAGGGCGAAGGGGCATGCCCTGCCGCATGAGGGACACCAACGCCACCAACAGGTAGCGACGGCGTTGGCGGACCACAGCCTGCCACTGCGCCTCACTCAGCGCGCTGGAACGCGGACCCGCGTCGAGGGGGTTCACCCGGGCTGAGCGGCCCGGGCCGACAGAAATTACCTTTCCACCGACGGCCTTGGCCACGGCTACCCATTCGCCCTTGGGGTCTGACGCGACAGCGGCCTTCCGTCCCAGGGTGATCGACCGGGCCACCAAGGATTTGCCGCACATGGACTTGCCTGTGCCCACGGTGCCGATGACAACGATCGACGGGCCACTGATGACACCCTTGTCATAGAGAATCCACGGATCGTAAGAAAAGGCTCCAGATCCGAAGACGTCCGTGCCGATGTACGTTCCCTCATGGCCCAGGCCCGACTCAGTGATAAACGGATAGGCCGCCGCAAACGTCAGCGTGGAAGCGCGATGCGGTGCCGGACGCAGACGATGCGGGCCCCGCAAAGAATTCGGTTCCCGACTCCCCCAATCACCACCGTGTTCGCTACTCTCCGGCCGGTCGTCGAGCCTCGCTCCGAAGCTCCGCAGCGCCGGCAACCATGGTCCGCTTTCCCCCGCTACTTCGTGCCGGCGCCGTTCCTTCCTCTCCCGGCGGTTGCCACCCGACGGGAGGTATTGAACATTTCGGATGGTCCGCTTCATCGCAGCCCCCTCCCGAACGGAAGGGCACCGGCCACGAAAGCCGCCCATTGCTGCCCGGCCAGCAACCGCAATTCAACAAAGGCACCTGCAGCTGCCGATTCAAGCTCCTGCCTGTACCTGGCCAAATCCTCAAGCGTGGAAGCCGTGATCGTGACGTACGCCGCGGGCCGCACGTCACCATGGCCGGCGACGATCTCTTCCTCGCGCTGGGCCACTTCCTCCTCTTCTGCCTTTTGCTCACGCGTGAGGGGCCTGTCGAACCGTGTGTTGATCCGCCGCCGGGTTTCATGGGCTTCCTGAGCAGAACGGATATCCCGCAATGCCTCAGTTGTAGGCACTGCCCGGATCACTTCAGTCACCGTATGGCGGAAATCGCCCACATAGATCAGCGGATGCAGGAAACCTGCAAAGACCTTCTGCCGCGGCCACTCAGCGATCCAGAACGTCTGATGAAAACCAGAGTCGGTACGCACATAGGTCCAATGCTCTTCCACGGCCATAGGGCCTGAAGGCAGCCTGGACCCCGGATCACATTCGACGTCAGGGTGAGCGTCAACCGGCGCCGGCGGCCGAACAGTGGCTGCTATGGCGGCCGGATCGAATGCACCACGCACGACGGCGAGAATTCCGTCCTCCGGCAGCCACTCCTCCACCCTGACACTGTGGGTCCCCAATGCCGTGGTCATGGCCTCGACTTCCAGCCGGAGCACTCGTTCAACACCGAGCAATCCCCCGCCAGATTCCTTGATCCGGCGCCGAGCCTTGGCCGTGTCCACGACAAGAGTCAGAAGCAAGTCGTGGCTCATGGCGGACCCAGCTGCGGAAATCAGATCCTCATACGAACGCTCGCCCCAGCTCAGTTCTCCGTTGTCTCCGATCCGATGCGGTGCGGTGTGTTCGTAGAAGTCACGCAGCGCCTGCGACGGATACGGAACCGTGTAATCCTGAACGGCAATTCTGGCCACAGTGCTGCGCTGGGCCATACCTGCCTGAACACGGGACCAGGCCTGCACAGCCCAGGTTTTGTCGTCGGTGTCCAGAAGCGCAAAGGAGCGTGTGCTGCAGCGAAGCACCGCGATGACCTCCTTGCCGCGGGCGTCAACGATGAAGGACTCACCCCTCGATGTCCTTCGCAATTGAAGGTTTCCCAATCCGCCCGGAAGGGCCAGACGCCCGGCCAGGACCGCCCGTTCAGGCCTGACGAGAAACCGTGTCTGGCTGATGACCGATCGATAGAAGAACAGGACGGCGTGACTGACCCATACCGGGTAGGGAATCCGTGAGTACTGCAACAATCCGAGCAGCATCAACCCGAGCCATACGGGTCCCGAACCGAACAGGCCGGCCGGTCCGTTCGCAGCTGAAGACACACTTGCCACGAGAACACCACCTGCCAGCAGGAGCAGCTGGTACCACTTCAGACCCATGAACAAGCCTCGACGCTCGTAGCGAGGAAACTTGACCGCCTCGAGGGTGCGCGAATTCTCAGACATGGGAATCACCAGGCTTCAAGGGCTGTATGGCCGTTTGGGGGCGGGGCGAAGGTGCCACCGTCGGCGCTATCGACGGAGAGGCCTTCGGAACAGACGAGGGACGCGACGCCGACAGGTGCGCTGGCCCGTCAACGATGCCAGCAGCTGACCTATGCTCTGGCGCACCTGCCATCGATCCCGGTCCAGTGTCACGCGCCCGAGGCGAAGCCTGGCCGGGAGCCGACATCCCTGCGTCGAGCATCAACGGAGATCCATTTCGGGAGGCCGAGCGCGACGGCGTCGTGTCCGTAGGAGCTCCCGGCCGAGGCGCTCTTGGCGGCAATACCTGCGGCGGAGATTGGTGATGGCTCGACTGAATGGGCCGAGTTACGGCCGAGCGCGCGGCTAGGCCGGCGAGCGTGAATCGGCCACCCGTCTGCTGGCTGATCTGCCGGGCTGTAAAGCTGGAGCTACGCGAAAGGATGTGACCGCCACCGGCAGTTTGGGCAGCCGCCGCCAGCTCCCCGCCAGCGAAACTGACAAGCCGCAAGGCCATCAAAGGAGCGCCGCACGCCAGCATCATTCCGACCACGCCGGCGGCCAATCCAGCGAACGACTTCGACTCAGCGAAGAGCTTGATAGCAACCGCCAGAACCGTCGCGGCCAGGGGCTTGGCGAGGAGCAGCGCGACGACGATCTCGCACCACCGTCGTGCCCAGGATTTCGTTTTCTCCCACGGCATGAGCATGAGGGCGACCGGGGCGACGGCGGCAAGGACGATGAGCGCGAATGACCGGAAGATCATCGAGCACATGAGAATGAATGCCAAAATCCAGACAACAATGATGGCCATCGCCGTGACGATCACCGCCCCGGCCGCCCCGCTGCTCGACCCTGGGGCCAACGACACAACGTTCCAGTCCCGGCCGGATCCCGCAGGTGCCCGTTCGAATCCGAAGAGCCGCATGAACACCACGTAGGGATCCGTCCCCATGGAGTCGAGGATTGCCTGCGACGCCGAGTCGCCGATGTGAGTGAGCTGACGAGCTAGGAAAACTGCTCCGGCCACCATGGGAATGGCGGCAGCACCACCTACCAGCGCCCTCACCAAGCGGCGGGGCTGTTGGCTGATCAGACCCGACAGCAACTGAAGGATCATGGCCACGACGAGCGGCGTCATCATGACGACCACCCACCAATTCGTCAGCCCCTGCACTGCGATCCACTGTGAATCATCAATGTTCGAAACGCTGAAGGCTCCAGTGATGAACGACCAGATCCACGACGCGATGTTCTGGAGAATATTCGCAAAAAGGGCCGTGACGGCTCCGAGGAAACCATCGTTCGCCTGCGAGACAAGGCCGCACCCGGGCGGCCACCATCCGTTCAGATCACACTGAACCGGCATGACGGATCGACCCTAGAATCCGAGCGGGAACGCCGACTGGGACCAAAGAATGTAGCCGTTGATCCCGCCCAGGATCGCAGCCACCGGGCCAGTCCAGAGCAAGATCATGCCACCGCCGGAGGCCAGCCGCGACGACTGGCTCAACTTGCCGGCCAGAAGCATCGCAGCGCCGACGATCGCTACGATCGCGATCACAATGAAGGCACCGACGAGGATGCCTCCACCAACCTCCTTCAACGAGGCAAGAAAGGGAAAGTTAGGATTCGGGGTGATTCCGGGATCCACTGCTGCCAGCAACATCGAGTGCTCCGTCCGTCGTCTTCCAGAGGAATGAGCTGTGTAGGCTCACGACTTCATGAAGGCAGACGGGTGGAGCGACATGACGTGCGTACTGCCGGACCAAAGCGGGGAACTGATGATACACGTCCGCGATGCCTTCCAGACCGTGCCAAGTCTCCTGCAGTGGATGAGACCGGACACGATCGAAGCACGGCGAATCCGCTCTATTCACAAATGGGGCGGCTCTTCGGCAGCCCTCGTAGCTCACGTTGGCGTCCTTGAAATGGACTGGACTGTGATGGTAGAGCGTCTGGAAAGGATACGAAATTCGATCATTCACGGTGGCCCAATAACAGATGCCGTTGTGTCATCCGTGATCGATTTTGCTGATGAATTGAGTTTCCGGGTAATGGAGATAGCCTGCGAAGCAATCCTGGACGGCCGGAGTCTTGCCAATGCGTTCGACGATCATAGGGCCGAAGCGCAAGAACTCTACCACCACATGATCCATGGGCGTGACGTTGAGACTGCGCTCTTCGGAACCAGCGAAGGACCGCCCACGATCACATAAGTCGAAGGCCGCCTTCGCGCGGCGACACCAGGAGTATTGTTCGCGCCTTTACGCTACCGCCCAAGAAGGTCAAAATACGCGGTCCCCGAGTTCCAATCGACAGGATGCCGCAACGTCCCAACTGCCGGATTCAGCGCGCTGTACATCATGCCATTACCGGCATAGATTCCGACGTGCCCCCAGTTGTTGGGTCCCTGCGGGTTCTGCACCACCAAGTCCCCTGGCTGGGGATTTTCAGTTTGGTGCCCCACGGTCCACTGATCTACTCGGGGGAGGTTGATCCCCGCCTGTTTATAGATCCATTGAACGTAGCCCGAGCAGTCCCACGCTTTGAACGCCGTTCCACCCCACACGTATGCCCCGCCCAGCCCTTCTTGAGCAAAGTGCAGGATGTCCTTTCGGAACTGGCTCAGATTCGTCGGCACCGCCGGCGCATCCGAACCGTTAGGAGAGCTGTCGCAAGAAACTAGTGACGTACCACCTGCGAGCGCGTCAACGATTGCCGTCGCCTCAGGTTCCCACCGCGCGTACAGCTCAGGAAAGGCCGATACCTGAACAGCCTGGGCAGCCTTGCCCCTGTCCATGGATTGCCATGTGGGGACATCAAGCAGCCCGGGTGGACTCCCGTGGTTGGGACCGCTCGGTCCGCCGTAGAAGGCTCGCGCGTTGTAGTTAGGGTCCATTAGTTGCTCGATGGTTCCCCAGCCGGCGGCTGGACGTTGCTGGGCGGTGCCAAGGGAGTCGTGGTCGCTGCCGACGCCGTCATGCCGAATTAAGAGCGAAGCGGGAACGTTTGTGTTCGCCAGGACTCTGAGTCCGGACTCCTGGAGGGCCATCATGATCGCGATGATTTGGCCGTCCCTCGGCACTCCCATTTGCTTTCCGACTGCAATGTAAATCCGCGCAACCGACACCTGTCCGGAAGTTAGGGTGGTCGGCGCCTGGCTGTGTGGCTGAATCTCCAGACCACTGGCTCCATCCGCTGACGGCAGGCCATTGGCGATCGCACCTAGAGAGCAAGCACTAACAGTGGTCTCCGAGTTTGCGGCGAACACTGCCACACCAGCGCAAAACGCAAAGGCACAAATCAGGATCAGTGCCATAACCGCAGCCGTCGATGCCCGCAGAATAGCTCGGCGCTTCACCAGTCCGGTCAGAACTGCGGGAGCAGGCATCAGTAGACGATCCTGCTCGGCGTCGCGTAGAAGCCAACGACTACGCAATGATCGATCGGAGCTGTAGTTGCCGGTGGACAATTCACCATGACGCTCACGGGAGCTGCATACGCATTGCGGTCCGAGTTCGCTTGATCCACAACGCTCAGAGTGGCTGTGCAGACGTGAAGGCCAACCCACGGCGCCGGGTGGTCGCGCACCTTGGCCAGCTCGCCGTCGCACACAAGAGACTGGACCGTTGCCGAACGGCGCGCCTGCTCCCCCGCCAGGGTTGCAAAGGTTCCCGCGTTGACACCGGTTGCTTCGAACTCCTGTACAAACACCGTTAGGGGGTTGGACCCGTCCGGCAGAACGGCCCACCACTCCCGGAGCCGGGAGTAGACCTCAGAGTACGACGCCGTTCGCGTGTCCCAGGTGTAAATCGCCGTCGCTGCCGCGCCAGCGAGTCTGCGGAAGTCCGTTGTACGTGGTTCGCCGATTGCACGGGGCGTTTCCGACGCGGAAGCCGCGGTCGGTGAGGCGAGTGGCGAGAGGGTCGACGACATCGCCGGGCTCGTGGGCGGCGGTTCCGGGGTCGCGGATGGAACGGGCTCCGTTCGGGTCCCGCCCGCAGGAAGCGCAAGAACGATCATTGCCGCCGCCAAGCTCAGAAGTAGTAGGACGCTGATCCACAACGACCGCCGTTTCCCTGAGCCCGGCAGAATACGCCTCCGCAACAGCCCCATGTCCGCCTCCTCGTCCCCTTCATTGCAAGCCGTGCGGGCTCACGACATGACTCAAGAGGCCGTCGCCATTCCATTCCGGAGAATCCTCCACGAAGCCTGGTATAGGCGTCGTGCGAAGCCGATCTGCACCGCCACATAGCGTTCGGTAACTCCTAGCTCGACGGCCAAGGATGCTAGGATTCGGCTTCTCTCCGGCCCACGAACATCGCGACGAACGATGCTGGACGCAACTCGGCGGAGGACTGGCGTCGGCAAGCATTCAACAGCATGCCGGCAAACGTCCTCGATACTTTGAAGCTCAGAAGGCTCCACGTCCAAGGCGCTTTGAACAGTCCGCGCCGTCTGGCGCACTACTGTCACCGCATGCCATCTGCGGCGGTCCTGTGGTGAGGGCGGTCCGTACCGCCGTGGCCCGTTGAGGCTGTCTAGGGCAAGCTCCCAAACCCCCTCGTGCACGCTGGCGTGGGTCAGGGCGATAATTGTTCGCGCCCACTCCTGGTCGATAACCCCTTCGGCGCCTCTATCCCCGCCCCGGTCGAACCCCAAAACCGCGAGCGCCTCCGACGAGGTCGAGCCGTCGTCGACCGGCTCCACCAGGAGCGGCAGCGTCTGATGGGACAGCTCGCGACGAACATGCGCCGCGCACACATTGGCAGTCACCCCCTGCACCCACGCCCCAAACCGCACCCCCGGGAGCTGACGGTAGTGGCCACGGGCGACCCCGTCCCAAACGGCCGCTCGGATGTCTTGCATGACGTCGTCCACGTCACTCGCCCGGCCGATGCGGGACAGGTGGGAAACGACGTAACGTCGCACCCCCTCGACGGCCGTCATGATCTGGTCAACCGGGATTGGTACAGGCTCAGGAGGCCTGGATAGAGAAACATCGATGGTCGCTGGCGTTGGTTGTTTCTGTTGGGCTTGATTTGCCCTGGCATCGACACTCATGGTCTTCACCGTTTCGACAAACAGATACCGATAAGTCCGGCGCCGGAACCCCCGGCACCTAAGGGGGGTGACACCCAGAATCGACCCCACCCACAATCGCAACAAAGCTATGCAAACTATTGTCAAGAATAATTAAAGTATCGTCAAGACTGCGAGACTTACTTTTCGACGGTCGTTCCGCAAGAATGGTTCCATGCCACGGATTACCCAGCCCCACGACGACGCTTGGTCATCCGACGTCGAGGCTGCCGTCGCGACCTTTGGCAATAGGTCCCGGAACGAAATCCTTCGCTACCTTTCAGCGCACGGCCCGGCAACCCGCGGAGACATCGTTGAAGGTGTGAGCGCTGGCGAGCCCAGCGTAGCCAAGCACCTATTGGCCCTCGAAGAGTCGGGCGCAATCATCGTCGACCTGGAACCCGGCCGGAGGCACGGCCGCTCACCGCGATACTCAGCAAACCCTGAGCGCATCAAGGAACTGCTGGCGGCTCATCTTCAGTACCTGCTGGAGGAATAGCCGCAGCTTGCTCCCCTTCCGGGTGGAGCCCGATGTCCTTATTGAGGAATTCGGAAATCGCGCGCAGCGTTTCCGGCGACACATCCCCCAAAGTCCGGGCGGCAAAAGACTTCACCCGAGCCGCACGGAGGGATTTGACGAACTCAAGCTGGGAATCAATGCGTTCCGGCAAAGCCGCGTCGCTGCCTACCAAATAGGAAGGATCGACGTTGAAGATGTCGCACAGGCCGGTCAGCAGCACCGGGTCTGTGACCAGTCGACCGGATCCCTCCTTCATGTAGAACCAGCGGGCGCGAGAGAGTTTAATGCCCCTGGCCGCCAGTTCCGTTTGCACCTCCTTGAAAGTCACCGGATGCCCACGCTCGGCAACGACGACGTCGAGCAACAGATTCAGGCGGCGGGCGAGCTGCGTTTGGGGAGACAACAAGTCGCCTGGACGTGCCCCGTCATCCCGCATTACCCGCTCCTCATCACCTCCGGCGCCGGACGGCTCCGCTCGAACTCGAGTCTCTGGATCCCAGTATTCCGTGAGTGAGGTGCCCGGGCAATCAACGAGGGGGGCGACCCAGGGTCTTCCATCGCAACTTCGCGAAGCGTACTCTGCTGCTGTAGACCCGTCTACAGCACGTCCCCCTTCATCAATACTCTGGCTGTTGGTCTCCATGTCGAACATCTTGATGAATAAAACGCGAAGTCGGATTGTCCGGTTCCTAGTCAGGAACGGACCGGCCACGTGTACCGAAATTTCAACCAAACTCCAGGCCCCGTCGTCGACTATTCGCCGCCACCTCAATTTGCTGCGTCGGGCCGGTCTCGTTCAACGAACCTACGGAGAATTCGGCGCATCACGGGAACAAGTGCAAGATCAGATAGATGACTTGGCAGCGAGCTTCCGCCGCACTGTCATGCTGCCTAGCCACTCAGTTCCCATGAACGAGGAACACTGCTGGCCCTTCTGCCGGCGATAAAACCACGGACACGACGGAGATACTGATGACCACGATGCCAGAACCTAGCAGCGCGGCGGAAGCTGCCGATGAACAATGGCTGACCCCGAAAGACATCTGCACCCAGTTGCAGATTCCCGAGCAGACGTTCTACCAGTGGCGAGTGAAGCACCTCGGACCGCGCGCCTACCGAATCGGTCGACACCTGCGGATCAGCCGGAGCGACTTCAACTTGTGGTTGTCCTCGCGCCTGGAAGTTTAGATGTCGCCCAGACCACCACTTCCCCTCGGAACCTGGGGCAAGATCAGCCGGAAGAAGTATCCCAATGGCCGTTGGCGGGCGACGACGAGGTACCGTGACACCGATGGCGTGACTCGTACCGCGGAAGCCTGGGGGACTACGGGAGCAGCCGCAGAGCGAAACCTGACGGCTTCTTTTCAGGATCGGCAAGCTCCTAGCAAGAGTGAAATTTCCAGAACCACTCGGCTATCCGAGCTAAGTGCCCTCTGGTTCGCCGAAATCGAAAGCAACGGTCGCGCCGGCCGTCGGACGATCGACGGGTACAAAGACACATACAACCGTGTTATAGCACCAGCCCTGTCAGGGCTACGACTGAACGAACTTACTACCGGCCGCCTCGACCGCTTCTTGAAAAACGTGGCCATTGACCATCCGGCCACCGCACGCCACTCGAAGATAGTTCTAACGGGAATCATCGGACTCGCCGTAAGACACGACGCCCTCCACAGCAATCCGATCCGCGACGTCGGACCCATCAAGCTTGCAGCGAAGAACGTCGAAGCCCTGTCGGTCAAAGATGTTCAAAAGCTCCGCACAATTATCCGCGATTGGCAGAACGACCCCACCCAAAAGGGACGGCCCCGGACATCAGATCTGATCGATGTGCTGGACATATTCCTGGCAACCGGAGCCCGCATTGGCGAGGTCCTTGCTATTCGGTGGAAAGATATCGACCTGAAAGCAAAGCCACCAACCGTCACAATCTCCGGAACGGTTGTCATGGAAAAGGGCCGAAGTGCCTATAGGCAGGATCACCCCAAGACTAAAGCTGGCTTCAGGACGATGAAGCTGCCCCCTTTTGCCGCGCATACGCTCGAGCGCAAGTACGCAGCGGAACAGCCTAAGCCCGAGGACATGTTGTTCCCCTCATCCACCGGAACTGTGCGCAGCCCACACAACTTCCGCAGGCAGTGGCGAGACGCGCGCGCTGGTTCCCCCTATGAATGGGTGACCCCACACGTCTTCCGAAAGTCGGTAGCAACGCTCATTGACCAGGAATACAGCTCCAAACACGCCGCTGCTCAGCTCGGCCATTCAGGAACCGCGATTACGGAAAAGCACTACATAGCCAAGGCAACAGAATCCCCGGACCTTACTGCTGCACTTGAGCAGTTTGGCAGCTGGGAACCTCCCAAGGGTCCCACTCCTTAAGATCTGAAGCCGATATCCGCGTCGTTAGGAAATCCCCAAAGGATCGGTGGATTTTTCGGTGCCAAGACGACGGTTGTCGCCCCCCCTACCGAGTATTTCCCTGTTACTCCGTCCTGAATACGAGCTGTTCCACCTACCACTGCTGCTCTGCCTCCCGCTCGAGGGCCTGCATACGCCATGCCTCCAAGGAAGCAATCAACCCATGGATCCATTGTCTGGTCTTCCGGGAAAAGGAGTGGTCAGCGACCCAACCCTCAACCTGTGAGAGCTGCCGGCTGATTCGATCCGACTCGTTGCCTGACCATGAGCCACTGACGAATTGTCCGACCAGCGCCGACTTCACTCGATCGTCTTGAGAGAAGTTTTCAAGCAGGAACCCTGCAACGGGCGGCAAGGTATTGCCCTCCATGGGAGTCACCGATGCCACGATGCGCGCGCGCCCAACGCTGGAGCCCACCCAGGCCTCGATTACATGGAGGTCGACAGCGCTAGCCAGCCAGATGTCCATGCCAAATGAAAATCGCCAAGATCCACCTTCGATTCGGTTCATGACATCCAGCCAAGCCGGTTCGCCTGCGGTCTTCAGGGCTTGGTGCCACAGCTGCGCCTCCTCCGAACCGCTGTACGGGTTCATTGCACCATCGTCGATAAGGTCGGTGAGGAGGCTGGCCAGGCCTATTGGGTCATCGTCGAGCCACCGCTTTGCAAGTTGTGTCCAGCCCCAGTATTGGTGCCCCACGTCCGGAAACTCCGCCCTCTTGGCGACAAGTATGCGATTCAATGGATCGAACCGTGCGAGACGCCTCCCCTTGTTAAGGAGTTGGTGCCAGCCGAAATCAACAGCCGCGTTGTAATCCTCCTGCGAATCGATGCGATCGAGCCACAGGCCCAGGTATCGAGCAACGTGTTCATCTGGGGCTTCATGCATCCACGCGAAGAGGAGCCTGGCAGCGGCGCTAACGGAAATCGCGCGGACAAGCTGATCAACTCGTTCAACTGCCTTTTCGGTGCGTGGGCCGCGGACCGTAAGCCGCAGCTTCTCCAAGGGCGGGAGGTCCTGCCTATCGACATACCGGTCGTAGGCGTCGGTATCCCCGTGTTCGACCAGCCGATGAAGGTAGCCGAAGACGGCCTCCGAGTTCGGGCCCTCGAAGAGGGCTGCCAGCTCCTTCTGACTGCGCTGAAGGTCCAGTCCGAGGTCAGAGAGCGCAGCGCCAGCGGCAAACGCCGTCTGAACTGTTCCGGAGGACAGGAGCTTCAACAGCACTTTCCCGGGTCCATCGCCGGCCACTGCTCTTGCGGCAGCGATGAGATCTCTTGTTACATCATCGACCGGCCTGTCCCACGAATTCGTGTTGGCCGTAATGATCAGCCTCTCCATTGCGTCCTCAGGTGGCAACGTCGATTCGAGCACCTCAACACTCTTGCGACGCACGTCCGTCTCTTCGTCCTCTTCCACATCTTTCGCCGCTTCGACGCGAGCGAACAGCGAACGCAACTTCTCTATCTCGATTCGTACTTGCGAAATTGAGTCTCTGGGTAAGGTGGCCAGCACCTGTCCGAGATGGTCTCGAACTGCGGGCATTTCCAGGGATCCGTGGATGGCTTCAATCAGTGCCTTGATTGCGGTTGAAGAGACTTCATCGTCATCGTCTGTGGCAAGCATTCCGAGTATGTCGATCGCGGCATTGCGATAGCTCCACGCATCGCCCCAGGTCTCGGGACGGCCACGGCGTTCAACAACCACACCACCTTGGACCTCGCCTGACACCATGATCGATTCGTAGATGGCCAACGCACGGGCCGCACCTTTTAGGGCAAGTAGACGCATTCGTGCGTCGTCCGAAGCCGCAACGCTTCGCAAATAGGCGATCCTGGCCTCAGGCGACGCCGCGGTACCCGGAAGCATGGTCCCGAAGAGTTCGATCCACGTTCCGCTCGCGTTGTTACTGAACTGCTCCGTCTCGGCAAGAGCGAGACGAAGCAGTGAGTCTGCTGCCGTTTCGAATGTTCGGGAGTGCCAAGCGAGCTTCTCCAAGGTCCACACAAGATCGCGCCGGACGCTCTGATGCTCGCGCAATTCATCTTCGCCACTAGCCTCGATGAGTGCGGCGAGCCGATCAGCGACAGGGCGAGGAGCAAGCACAGCAAAATGGACAAGCAATCTTGAATTATTGTCCCTGCCCAAGGCGTCGAAGGACGATAGCACCCCGGTCTCCGACATCAGCGCGGCAAGGGCGCTGCTCGCACTATCGAGCTCGCCGATCTCGGCCGCACGGCGGAACAGGCGTTCCGCCAAATCCGAGTCAAGCATCGGAAGGAGGCTGCTGATGATGCGCTGCCCGTATTGGTCCCATCCCCGCGATGCAAGGTATACGGCGAGAGGATGAGGCGCGACACTCCGGAATCGCCCTTGACGAGAGAGAAGCCCATGCCGCTGAAGGGAAGCGACCGCAGCGTGAAGCTCGGCCTCTTGGAAGCCGAGACCGGACGCGATCGTGGAGAGCTCGACCGCCGCGTCTGCGTCACAGCCAAATCGGCTGAATAGGGCGAGGGCGCAGCACGCTAAAAAAAGCGTGCCGTCGGGGAGCTGCTCAGTGATGAATGAACGGACATCTTCTTCAGTGATCAGCGAACCGGCCGATCCAGCCCCCCGTCTGACCAATGCCCTGGCCGCCTTCAGGGCGTAGTCGATATTCCCTGCGACGACATTAACCACGACGCGTTCTGCCTCAGGCCAGAGCTGGGGCTCGTTCTTCCGAAGAAGCTCCCTCATCGCTTCGTCGTCGAAGCCACCGAGACATATCATCGGACTTCGGGTCGAGTTGCCGCCTGGCTCGCCGATCGTCAGGAGACGGATCGCCGAGCCCGCGTGGAGCACTGAAGAATAGATCTCATGCTGTTTGCGGTCACACTCATCAACAACGACGACCGCCGACCGTTCTTGGGCCTGCAAATGACCCAGGACCGCGACAGGAAACTCGTCCGCCGCAGGCGCATATATGACTATCGCTTCGTACGGTTGGCCACGAAGAGCTTCGAGCACGAGCCTGGTCTTGCCCAATCCGCTCTCGCCATCGACGTGCAGATCCAGCTGCTCATTGCCAGAAATAATCTGACGAATCGCATCGATCTGTGTCTCCCGCGACGTCGAAGTCACCCAAGATGTGGCATGAAGCTTTGACCTGCTCCATTCATCCACAGTGTGTCCAACATGTCCGATGCCTCGCAGCACAGGGCTAACCGCCAGGGCAGGGTACTGCTCGGCCCATCGGGCCAGACCGTCTGCAGTGATGACGTCAATAACCTGGGCGGCTCCCTCGATTCCAAGCTCGACAGCGGTTTCAATCAAAGCATTTCGACGCTTGTCGATCTTGATCGAGGTGAGACTCGCCCCTAAGACCAGACGGTATTGGCCGCCACTTTGAAGGATCTCGAGCGCCCTCGCAGCTCCGCGTAACTCAGTTTTGCAACGGCCTGGCGCCAAATCGCCAGCCTTGAACTGCCACGCGCTGTCTCCAGCGGGAATCCAAGAAGTCTCAGCGGCATGCCTCAGGCCCGCGTCAACTCCGCCATCGCCTATGTTTTCCAGATACGTAGTCTCCAGCACTGCGCCCCGCATCCCATGGGCCGCGGCCTCGGTCGCGATCAGTCGACTCACGAAATGGCCGAAGTTGGCGCCACCAAGCGCACTGATCTGCTCGGGAGCAACGGAAAACGGGCCGAACTCTGGCACTAGACCCATCCTTCAGCACGCACGAAAATCGCCCCCGGCGGCCTTAACGCGAAGCGAATCATTCAGCCCCCACCTCCGAATTTCGGAATCACACGGACCCATCTTCGCTACCAATCACAAAGGGTTTCGGCGGCCCACTAGAAGCCGCCATGCCTTGGCTGATTCGGAAGGCTGGTCCTTCGTTTGATTACTCCTGTCTGACTTGATTATCACAGGGCTCTAAAGCTCCACGAGTACAGCCACGCCGCATACCCGGCTCGCTCCACCTGGAATGGGTCAGACAGACGCAGCGCAGGCGGTCTGCTTTTCATGCGCGCCGCGCGCTTACCCGATTCATCCACCTCTGCCGGCCATAGGGGAGGAACACTCCAACAGGCCGCGTCCCCGCGTTGCCCGCACCGAACACCTCAAGCCCCGGGAGGCAGGAGGATCAACCGGGGCTCTCGGGAAGGTCGAATCGAGTGCGCGAGCCGTCTCAGACACGAGGGACAGTCTCCGACGATCGCTATCACTTACCACAAGTTTTCATCCCAAAGCGTGTGGTTTCCGTGTGGTTGGCCCCATTTTCGGCACAAGAAAGACCCTCCAACCCAACGTTTCCGCAGGTCAGAGGGCCTTCACTGTGGAGCTAAGGAGATTCGAACTCCTGACCTCTTCTCAGGGGAGGGCATATTGATGTCTGGGCACTTAGGCCCACCTCGTGAAAAAGGACGGTCGTAGCCACTCAGCTCCAGATCAATGGGAATGCTATTGCGTGCCGGGCAGATTCGTTGCAATGAGAAAAGCACCAACTGCCGCCACCATAATCGCAGCCGCGCCAGGCGAGACGCGCGGGATAAAGCGCGTTGTCGCGGACTCTATGGGCGGCGACGTGGATCGCCAAGAGTCGAAGCGGATGCTTGCCCACCACAAGCCGAGGGCTATGAGGATCAAGAAAATACCGAAGTACACCATTTCATCACCTTGTACGTTGAAAATAGCAGGCAACGATGTTCACGTCACTGATCCACTTCGCGGTCGGCACTTGCGTCATCGAAGTCAAGCGCCATTGCGAGATGCTTGCTCCCGCGAGCCGGATCGATTTGGGAAACCTGCATCGCGCAGCTGAAACCGTCCGTTAACACCAGGCTTGCGTCGCCCCCTCTATCGAGAGCAGGAACAATCGAGTGCTCTGCGACCTTCATCGACATATCGAAATGTTCCGCCTCGAAGCCGAAGTTGCCCGCAACACCACAGCACGAAGATGACTCGACGATATTCGGAACGCCCCAAGCCTGAAGTACCCGCCGCTGTGAACCAGAACCGAAGACTGCGTGCTCGTGGCAGTGTGTCTGCAACACTGCGGTTTCAGGTGGAACTGCTTTCGGAACCCACCCCCGTTCGAGCGCCTCATTGATCGCAACCGAGAACGACCGCACTCGAGCCGCCACTCTCTCGGCTGCTTCTCCGCCGACGAGTTTGGGGCCCTCGTCCCGTATGGTCGCGGCACAGCTCGGTTCCAGCACGACGATGTCCCGGTCGGTGCCATCGTCGAACTTGCTGATCAACCGCTCCAGCCTCCGCCGGGCACCGTCGCGTTGCCCCGTTGAGACCCAGGTCAATCCGCAGCATGCATCCGGTGTGCATCCAACCGTCCGGCCGGAATCACGGAGCACGCGTGCCGCGGCCGGGATTACTTCCGGTCTGAAGGCTCGGGTGAAGCTGTCGGCAAACAGGAGTACGTCGGCTCCTTTAACGAAGCCGGCTTCGCTTACCCGCCCTCGGATGTCCCCGGTCGGCGCGAAGGCAGGGAGACGCCGTCGGGCGCTGACTCCCAGCCCCTCCCCGAGGTAGCGCAATGGACGACTCCTCGTAAACTTGTTCGCAACGGGGGCGATTTTGGTGAGCAGCGGCAACCATCTGGGAAGCCATCCAATCGAGTAGTGCGTGAAGGGCCGGAGACGCCCCCTGTAATGTTCATCAATTAGCTGCGACTTGGCCTCAGCGATATCCACGCCCGTGGGGCAGTCGGTCGAACAGGCCTTGCACGAAAGACAGAGATCCAGAGCCTCTCGCACTTGCGGGCTAGACCATCCGCGCTCGCTGTTTCCCTTCGTCCGTGCAAGCTCCTGGAGGGTGCGTGCCCGGCCCCTGGTGGAATCTTTCTCATCCTTGGTCGCCCTGTAGCTCGGGCACATGAAACCACCCGACGTCGACCGGCACCTTCCCACTCCGATGCAGGCGTGGGCGTTTCCGACGAAGGTGCTCGCCAAGGGGAGCCTGAGACCCATCGGAATCGGCAGACCGATCGTGCCGGCTTCAACAGCGCGCTCCCCTTCGCCGCGCGCCGGATCTTCGCCATGGGCCGTGCCGGGGAGAGGCGCTCCGTCCAGTGCGAGCGAGGCGGAGAAAGGTTCTGGGTCGACAATAATCCCGGGGTTGAGGACTCCAGCAGGGTCCCAGACATACTTGAAAGCTTTGAAGGCCGCGATCATCTCGACGGAGTACATCACATTCAGCAATTCGCTCCGTGCCCGACCGTCGCCATGTTCGCCAGAAAGCGATCCGCCATGTGCCACAACGAGTGCGGCGGCTTCTCGCGTGAAGTCCTCGAATACTTGGCGCCCCGATTCGCTACGCAGTTCATAGTCAAGGCGCATATGAACACATCCAGCCCCGAAATGACCATACAAGAAGGCTGTATAGCCATATTTATGAACAAGGGGAATCAATTCAGCGAGATAATCTGCTAAGCGCTCAGGAGCGACCGCCGAATCTTCCCAGCCCGGCCAGGTCTGAATACCGTCGATTCGTCGCGAGGAGAGCCCGGCGCCATCCTCGCGGACGCGCCACAACTTTGCACGTTCCAAGGGATCGGTCACGACTGAGTGGTCAAATACTCGACCCTGTGTGTGCAGTGCTTCAAGCAGCCGATCGCAATCGGCGCGCACCTGTTCGAGGGTGTCGGCCGAGAATTCGACCATAAGATAGGCATTTCCCTGAGGGAGGGAGTCAACGCTCGCGGGTCCTCTACGGTGGCGCATGATCTCCACGATCGATGAATCGAGTCCTTCGACGGCGCTCGGTCGAGCGTCCAGGATGGTCATCACGTCGCGTGCCGACTCGATGGTGTCTTCGTACCCGAGGCACAGGAGGGCATTTGTCCGCGGTTTCGGCACGAGCCCGACTTTCGCGCGGACGACGATCGCGCAGGTGCCCTCGCTGCCCGCGAGCGCTGCAGCGGCATCGAATCCGTGTTCGGGGAGCAGATGTCCCAGATGGTATCCGGACACCTGCCGGGGAATACCCTGCAGTTCTACGCGGATTGCAGCGAGATTGGCCTGTACCAAGGCCCTCAAATCAGCATTGAGCTCTTCGGCTCTCCCGACTGAGTGCGGATCACCGTCGTCAACTGCGCAAAGGCCATCCCGGCCGGCGCGAAGGTGGGCTCCGTCGGCAGTGACGAGTTCAACCTCTTCCAGGTGGTGGGTCATCCGCCCGTAGGCGACCGAATGGTTTCCGCAGGCATCGTTCCCGATAGATCCGCCGATTGTGGCCCGCGTCAATGATGAAGGATCGGGAGCGAAGGTGAGCTCGCCGGACGTTGCCGTCTCAACGTAGAAGCGCAGTTCGCCGAGCACGACGCCGGCGTCGACCCAGACCGTTCGGGACTCGGCGTCGACCTCCCCCACCGTATTCATCCATCTCGAGAGATCGATGATCACCCCACGCCCGACGGCGTTCCCCGCCATCGAGGTGCCCCCTCCCCGGGTCGTGACAGGGATCCCGAATGCCGAGCAGGACCGCAGGATGTCGCGGACGTCGTCAACGGACTTTGGAAATGCGATCGCTTCCGGTCTCACCCGGTAGTTGGATGCGTCGTAGGAGTACTCTGAGCGTCGCCGGGCAGAGTCGTCGATCTCGATTCCCTTCTTCCGGACCGCGAAAAGCAGCTGGGAAATTTCCGCGGCTCCGACGTCGTTACTCGCCATGTTGCGTTCTCCATTCGTTGATTCTTTGGGAATTCTAGGCAGACGGCTCCCCTGTTGATCTGTCCCATAACGACACGGGCACAGCGATCCAAGAATCGCTGTGCCCGTGGTTTCACGGATTGTGCGGAGTGGTTGTCAGCGCAGCACTCCCGCACGAATCCGAGCCGCCGATGCTATTTCATGAAATCAGCCAGATTGTCCTTCGTGATCAGCGTGAACGGGAGGGTGTAACGGTTCTCGATCTTCCCGCCCTTGAGGAAGTCAGTGACGACCTGTACGGCCTTGACACCCTGCCCAGCTGAATCCTGGCGAACGGTAGCGGTCATGGTTCCGTCTTTGATGGCTTGGAAACCAGGTTCAGTACCATCGACGCCTACCACAGCCTTGATTTCCGAGGTACGGTGAGCGTCTGAAATAGCTGAGGCGGCGCCGAGGGCCATTTCGTCATTGTTTGCGACCACGGCGTCGATCTTGCCGGAGCCGAACCGAGACAGCGTGTCTTCCATGTTGCGCTTGGCGACGTCTCGGGTGCCTTGAGCCTGGAATTCGGCGACGGTCTTGATGTTGGCGTTGATCTTGCTTGTATAGCCAGACTTCCGGCGGTCAGTCCATGAGGCGCCGTAGGTACCTGCGGCAAATACAATGTTGCCGCCATTCGGGAACAGTTTGTTGATGTACTCGGCTTGCATTTCACCCGCGAGCGTGTCGTCGACGCCGATGTAGCTCTTGTAGTCGATGTTCGCCCCTTGTGCGAATTCGGTCGAGAGGATGAACAGCGGGATTTTTGCCTCGGTGACGCGCTTGGCCGCAGTCTGGCTGGCTTCTCCGTCGAGAGGCTGCAAGATGATCGCATCAACCTGCTTAGTGAGCAGGTCCTCAACCTGGTTGAGCTCAGTTCCGACGTCCTTCTTGGCGTCGGTAATGTGCAACGTGACGCCTTCATCCTTGGCCGTCTGCTCCATGGCCTTCGTCATCTGTGCGAGGTCCGGGTCCTGCAGGTCGAGAACAACGACCCCGATGTTGAAGGTCTTGCCGCTTGAATTGTTGCTACCTGCGGTAGCGCCGCCAGAACAGGCGCTCAGGGTAAGTGCGCCTGCCGCCAGCATTGCAGCGACAGCAGAGAAGCGTCGTTGCATTCTCATAGGTGTTCCTTTCGTTGTTTTTGTGTAATGGAGGGGTTAAGTTGTTCATATTCGGGAAGTAGCAAATTTGTTCCGGTCGATCAATCCGATTTCCAACGGTTCAGCAGCACCGCGAGGACCAGGATGATTCCCTGCATGCCTTGTTGGTAGTAGGAGGAGACTCCGAGCAGGTTCATGCCGTTCATCACAACGCCCAGCAGGAGCACGCCGACCACGGTTCCGCGGATCGTGCCGACGCCGCCGAAGAGACTGGTTCCGCCAATCACGACGGCGGCAATCACCTGAAGCTCGTACCCTGTTCCGGCGACCGGGGCCGCACCGTTAAGACGTGCAGTGAGCACCAGGCCGCCGAGGGCAGCGGTTACTCCGCCGATGAGGTACACCGCGAGGAGCACTCGATTCGTCGAGATACCCACTTTCTTCGCAGACTCTTCGTTACCGCCGACTGCGTAAACGTGCGAGCCGAATTTCGTGCGGCCCAGCACGAACTCGCACACGACGGCGGCAAGTACGAAAATCACCACGGGGATCGGAATAGGGCCGATGAAACCCGACCCGATCCATTCGCCCGGGCCGCTCAGCCCGGAGACGACCTGGCCGCCCGTGATGACGAGGGCCGCAGTGCGGGCAATCGCCATCGTTGCAAGCGTCGCGAGGAAGGGAAGGATTTTTCCCCAAACGACTAGTGCTGCACTCAGGAAACCGACGAGCAAGCCCACCCCCAGTCCCGCGATCAGTGGCCACCAGAATGCCTCGCCAGTTGATGGAGCGAAGAGTGCGAACACCATTCCGGCCAGGCCGACGACCGATCCGACGGAAAGGTCGATGCCTGAAGTGATCATGATGAATGTCATGCCAAGGGCGATGAGTCCGATAATCGAGGACTGTCGAACGACATTTACCAGGTTATTAAGCGTCAGGAAGTTGGGGGCCGCCATGGCGAGGAAGACCAGAATGAGGGCGAAAAACACCAGGATTCCATAGTCACCGATGAAGCGCTTGATCTTGGTAGATCGTGAGCCTTCCTCCAGTTTCGGTTTGCCCAGCATGACTGCAATCGTGTTTGTCACGAGTCGCTCCTGTTCGTTGAGTAGTCGAACTCATCGGCCGGCGGCCCGCTGACCGTGGCAAGCGAAGTGCTCCCTATCTTGCGGCGCTCCACGGGGACTTCTACATCGGTGTAGCCGTCGAGTGTGCCATGTGAGATCAGATGCGCAACCTGCGTCTCCGAGATCTCTCCGGTGCGGAACCTACCAACGATCTGGCCCTGACGCATGACCGCAAACCGGTCGGCCACTGCGAACGCCTCGTCGAGCCGGTGAGTGATGATAATGACAGCGATGCCCAGGTCCTTGAGCTTCTGCGTGACCTCGATGAGCTTGTCCACCTTGGCGACTGAGAGGTTCGCGGTGGGTTCATCCATGATGATGAGTCGAGCGTCGAAGGCAAGGGCGCGTCCGATCGCGACGGCTTGGCGTTGCCCACCCGACAGTCGCTTCACCTTGAGACGGGGATTAATCGGTATGTCCAGACGCGCGAGCACGCGATTGGTCTCGGCCTCCATCTTCTTCCTGTCGATGATTCGGAGCAGCGGACCGAGAATATTCTTCTGCGGCTCGCGTCCAAGGAAGATGTTCGTACGAACATCAAGGTTGTCCGCGAGGGCAAAGTCCTGGTACACCATCTCGATCCCTTTGTCTCGGGAGGCCGACGGGGTGTGGAACTCAGTGGGCTTGCCATCCATCTCGATGGTGCCCTTATCCGGCTGATACACGCCGGTGAGTACCTTCATGAGCGTTGACTTGCCTGCCGCGTTGTCGCCCAGCAGTGCAAATGTCTCGCCTGGCTGAACGTCGATACTCACTCCGCGCAAAGCGGACACTGCGCCGAATGTCTTCTGTATATCTTTGAGTGCGACCAAAGGAGGGGTCACAGGTGGTGCTTCGGTCATCTCATCCTCGTGATTGATAGATCTATGGCCATGAATTTGAACTGGTGAAGCAGATGCGCCAGTGATTAGCCGATTCAGAATGTGCAGATACGGCACGACGCCCTAGCGTCTGCTCCAGCGTTCCGGAGTCTTACCGCTTCATGTAAGAAACTATGAGTGACGGTGGTCATACTCACGTGTGCCAGTTTGGAACATCTCGCCCCGATGTCGAATGCGCCTCGGGCAACGAACGCTTAAATACAAAACTGCTCCCCCGCAAGCCAGAACTGATTTCTCAGTCCAGCTCCAGGGGAGCAGTTCATAAAGGCCGAATGCACGCAACCGGCCTCGGCACTACCCGTTCAGGTCCCGCCCCACGATTGCGGAACCGTGAGCACAGAGGTTCTCCTCGCTCAGATCTTCTGACGGCCAAGCCGGGCGTACACGTCGGGTCGCTTGGAGCGAAGGAAGAATGCGTAGCCAATGCCACCAAAGAAGAGTGCGAAGGTAACGGTCATGAAGATGACTGTCATCAGGGTAGACCCCCCAATGAGTTCGGAGTAATTGGTAATGGAAAGATAGGTGATGACCCCAAGGAATATGAAGCTGATGATGGGTGCAACGATCGTCTGCCAAAACAGCTCCCGTTCCGAGCGGCGGCGACGGAAGAAGTAAACGAAAACCGCGAGGCTCGTTATGAACATCAAGAGCAGGACCGCGAAGCTACCGCTGCCGCTTGCAATGGGATACAGACTGTCCGGCGAGACTCCCAAAACCGAGAAGATCACCGTCGCCACGCCCCAAATGAGGCCAATGGCCAGCGAAGAGATGAACGGGGACTTGTGGCGGGGATGGACTCGTCCAAGGGCGGATGGCAGCACCCGGTCCGTTGCGAGCGAGAAGCTGTACCGGGCTGCGATGTTCTGGACCGAGAGCATCGACGCCAGGATGGAGGTGATCAGGAGGATGGTGGCTATATCGGAGAAGATCTTGCCAACCAGGGCGGAGGCGGAGTCGAAGAACAAATTGACGGTGTTCTGCTCTGCGGCGGCCTGAACGTTGTCGGCTCCGACGAACGTAACATAGGCCCAGGCTGCGATGGCATAGAACAGGCCGATGCCGGCCACGGCGAGGTATGTCGCCCTCGGAATGGTCTTCTCGGGATTCTTGACCTCCTCCCGGTAGATCACCGTGGCCTCAAATCCGAAGAAGTTTCCAACGGCGAAGAGCAGCGCCAGCCCAAGTCCGGCGTCGGTAAGCCACGGCATGGAGAAACCGAGGCCATGCTCTACCCTGGCCCCGCTGGTGGCGAAGGAGAAGATATCGAATATGACTACAACAGTGACTTCGAGGAGCATCACGGTTGTCAGCACCCGCGCCGAAAGGTCGATCCTGTGGTAGGCCAGTGCCGTCGTCACGACGATGATACCGAGTGCGTACCAGTACCACGGGATGTCCGGGCCGTTCAGGGTGCTCTTGACGAATCCCTGCAGCGTCACCGCGAACAGCGGCGGAGCAAAGTACCCGATGAACATGTAGCCGAAGAGTGCTAGGAAGGCTCCTCCCAGACCGGCCGGCTTGCCGAGGCCAGCCGTTACGAAGGCGTAGAACCCTCCGGGGTTCGGGACGCTCCGGCTCATTTTTACGAATCCCACGGAGAAGATGAGAAGCATTGCCGTCAGCACGAGATAGATGCCCGGGGCAGTGTGCCCGCTGAACATCAGCAACACCGGGATAAAGCCGGCGACCGTGGTCAACGGTGAGGAGAACGCAAGCACGCTCATCACCAGCTCGCCAACTCCCATGTTGCCGCTGAGCCGATGTTCCTGTGTCTTGCGTGACGCGTTGGTCGCGTCGTTTGTTGTGGTGCTCATGTAATCCTCGTCACTGAATAGCTTAAGTGTTGAATCAGAGTAGCGGTCTCAGTTCTGGCATTTTTGTGCCAGCATGAAACAGTTACTCGCGCGATAGCCCGGAGATTCTTCTGTGAAAGGCTGCCGCCAAGACCCGAATCAAGGTCCGTCCACCCTCAGCGCCGGTGCCGTCACGCCGAGCTTCGAAAGATCCACCACATCGCGGAGTGGCTCGTTCGCCTTCCAGCGTCGCAGGTTCTCGGCGAAGCAGTCGACGACGCGGCCCCGCCAGCCGACTAGATCCCCCGAGGCATGTGGCGAAACCAGAATGTTGCTGTTATTCCAGAAAGGACTGTGCTCTGGCAACGGCTCTTGCTCAAAGACGTCGAGGGCGGCTCCGCCCAAGTGCCCCGAATCGACGGCATCGATGAGATCCTGGTCCACCACTACCGCGCCGCGCCCAACATTGACCAGCCTGGCACCAGGCCGCATCCGCTTCATGCGGTCCGCGCCAAACAGGCCACGCGTCTCTTCCGTCAGCGGAAGAGTGAGTACGACGTCCTGGGCCTCACCGAGCAAGCGATCAAGGTCATTGAAGGAGGAAATGGCACCAAGCTGGGAGTCTTCCCGCGCCGAACGCCCGACGACGGTGACGTCCATCCCGGCGCCCCGCAGCAGCAGCACGGTTTCCCGGCCCACCGGCCCTGGCCCCACCACCAGCACTTTCCGGCCCAGGAGCGGCTCCGTTTCCCGGTGAAGCCACTGACGTTGCTGCTGGAGCTCTATCGTCCTGCGCAGATCTTTCGTAAACATCAAAAGCACTCCGAGGATCCACTCCGCAATGGGTCGTTCACAGACCCCTCGGGAGTTGCTGACCACAATGTCGCTATACACGATCTCTTCCGTCAGCAGGGCATCCACCCCGATGCTTGACGTGTGGATCCAGCGGAGCTCCCCGGGTCCGACCTCGCGCAACAAATTACTCCGGAAATCGTTCAGGAACAGGATCTCTGCGCCGGGCTGCGCTGCCCGAAGCTCGTCGGCTGTTCGCACGATGACAATTTCGGCTTCCTCTTTCAATCGCTCTACCGGGGGCACGGGCCTGCCCGGTGGAACAATCACTATAGCTCTTGGTTGAGACATGCTTTTTCTTTCCGTTCCGCCCCGCGATGTGAGGCAACGCCGCTTCAAGCTACCGTCGGTACGGCTACCAGCCGCCCTGCCAACCGCTCGTGAGTCCGTAAGGAATCCGCTGCGATTCCTCATTGGGAAGGCCCTGCAGGAAGTCGAAGTCGCACCCTTCGTCGGCCTGGAGCACGTGATCAATAAACAAGCGGCCATACCCACGGCGGTACCTTGGCTCCGGCAGCTTCACCTCTGCGAGTCGACGCTCAATCTCCTCTGCAGGGATATCAAGGTCCAGCCGCTGGTTCTCCACGTCGAGCACGATGGGGTCTCCGTCGCGCACTACTGCGAGGGGACCTCCAACGGCGGCCTCGGGGGCCACATGCAGGACTGTTGTGCCGAAGGCGGTCCCGCTCATGCGTGCGTCCGAAATCCGCACGATATCGCGGATTCCCCTGCGCAGGAGCCTTTCGGGAATGGGCAGCATGCCCCACTCAGGCATGCCTGGGGCGCCGACGGGACCGCAGTTACGCAGCACGAGCACCGAGTCCTCGGTGATGTCCAGGTCGGGATCATCAATCCGAAGGCCGAGGTCATGGATTCCGTCGAAGACTACTGCCGTTCCGCGGTGTTTCAGGAGTTCAGGTGAGGCGGCGCTGCGCTTGATCACGGCTCCGTTCGGGGCAAGCGATCCGCGGACGACGGCGATCCCACCTGAAGGGTCAAAAGGCTCATGGAGAGTGCTGATCACCTTGCCGTCGGGTGTCGGAGCGGATGCGTAGCCCTCCGCCAGTGTCTCGCCGGTGACGGTAATAGCGTCGGAGTGAAGCAGGGGGTCCAGCTCCTTGAGCACGGCGGAGATACCGCCCACCTCGAACAGCTGCTTGATGAGGTGCTCCCCTGAGGGGCGCACATTCGCGATCCGAGGGGTCTTCTCCGAGATCTGGTGGAATCGATCGAGCGGCAGGTCCACGCCAACCCGACGCGCCAATGCAAGGAGATGCACAACCGCGTTGGTCGAACCCCCGACCGCCATGAGCAAGGTAATGGCGTTGTCAAAGGCTTCCTTGGTCAGTACTTCGCTCGGCCTGGGCCCCTGAGAGAGCGCCATCTCGACCGCCCGTCGGCCGGTCGCCTCGGCCGCCTGGCCACGGCGCGAGTGAACTGCCGGAATCGAGGCTGTGCCGGGCAGGCACATGCCGAGCGCCTCAACGATGGAAGTCATTGTCGAAGCAGTGCCCATTTCGCTGCAGTGCCCGGCCGAGGGCTTTGCAGAGGCTTCAAGTTCGTCGAAGTCTGCCTGCGTGATTTTACCGGCCCGCAGTTCGTCGGCGTATTTCCAGGTGTCGGTCCCGACACCCAGTTGGCGCCCCCGGAAGTGTGCCGGCTCCTGGGGTCCACCTGTCAGCATGATCGCGGGGACATCCGCACTTGCGGCGCCCATGAGCTGCGCGGGAACTGTCTTGTCACACCCACCGAGCAGCACGATGGCATCCAGCGGGTAGGCACGGATTGATTCCTCGACATCCATCGCCATAAGGTTGCGGAATTGCATCGCGGAGGGCTTCATGAGGCTCTCACCGAGTGAGATTGTTGGGAACTCCAAGGGCAGGCCTCCGGCGAGCAGCACCCCACGCTTCACGGCGTCGGCAAGGAGCCGGAAGTGGATGTTGCAGTTCACGAGTTCAGACCAGGAGTTCGCGATGCCGATCACCGGCCGGCCTTTGATGGCGAATCCCGAAAACCCCTCTGCCTGGATCGCGGTCCGGTGTATGAATCCGGTCAAATCGTGCGGGGCAAACCAACGTGCACTGCGAAGGTTGCTGGTATCAGGCTCTTGCATAGCGATGAACGCTCCTTGGACTCTCGTATTTATGGGGATACGCGCACCAGCGCGCGGGAAACAGTGTGGCGGGATACCGCGGCGGTCAAGCCGCCGACGTACCACCGTCGAAGGCCATGGCCGTTCCTGTGGCGAAGGATCCCTCCACAGCCAGGAAGTAGATCGCGCGCGCCACCTCTTCGGGGCTCGCCAGCCGGTTCAGAGGAACAGTGGATTCCTTCTGCCGCAACGCTTCAGCAGGATCGTCTTCCTGGTCGAGACCGGACCTCAGCATAGGGGTGTCGATCGGTCCGGGGCAGACCGCATTGACACGCACGAGCGGTGCCAGCTCGATGGCCAACGCCCTGGTGAGCCCCACGACGCCGGCTTTCGCGGCACAGTAGTGGGCAAGCCCCGCAACCCCCATCGTCGCGAGATCGGAGGCGACGTTGATGATGCTGCCCCCGCCGGCCGCCCTCATGGTTAGCCCGGCCTCGCGCGAAACGTAGAACGTGCCGGACAGGTTGGTGTCGATCACCTGATGCCATAGGTCCTCATCCAACTCCTCCAGGGTTGCGTATCCCGCGACGCCTGCGGCGTTCACAACGACGTCGATACCCCCGAGCTTTTGGGTGGCGGCCCGGACTGCGGCAATCGCGGAGCCGGCGTCTGAGACGTCGGCGACGAACCATTGCGCACGCTCCCCGATCTCCTCGGCGACTCGCTCCAGCTCGTCGGGCCGCCGGGCGAGCAGGGCGACGCTCGCACCGCGGCTTGCGAAGAGCCGTGCCGTGGCCTCGCCAACCCCGGAGGTGGCACCCGTGACCAAAACCCGCGCCTGCTCGGGCAGAATCGGATGCATGCGTTTCATCATGGTTGACGGAACTCCCTTGTACTCAGCATGACTGACTGTCCTGTACCACTAGACCAGTGTGAAAGCCGCCGGGCCTGTTCCACATTGAGACACCTGAAGATGAGGCTGGCTCCCTAGGCTGAGATCCAGATGGCACAACCCGGCTCGCGGAGGGTCATCATTCAAACCCAGGAGAAAGACGAAGGAGTCCCGTTGGAACACCAAAATCGTATTGGGGTAGGCCTCATCTCAGTTGGATGGATGGGGAGACTGCATTCGCGTGCCTATCTCGCCACCAAACAGTTCTTCCCCGAACTGCAGAAACACCCCGAACTTGTTATCGCAGCCGACCCGGACAGCGCCGGTCGGACTCACGCGGAGGAAGCGCTCGGCTACCGAGAGACCACCACCGACTACCGCGACGTTCTCGCTCACCCCGATGTCGACGTCGTCTCAATCTGCGCTCCGAACTTCCTGCACCACGAAATCGCGTTGGCAACCATCGCGGCAGGCAAGCACTTCTGGATTGAGAAGCCCATGGGGCGGAGCGCACGCGAGTCCCGTGAGATCGCCGAAGGCGCGGAGGCCGCAGGACTCCTCACCGCGGTCGGCTTCAATTACCGCCATGTCCCGGCCATCGCAGAGGCCCGTCGCCTCATCCGTTCCGGAGCTCTTGGCCGCGTTACGAATGTGCAGATGCGCCTCTTGACCGACTATGCCTCGGATCCGGGTCAGGTGTTCACGTGGCGCTACGAGCAGGCCCGCGCCGGTTCCGGAGTGCTGGGAGACATCCTTTCGCACGGCTTCGATCTAGTGCAGTTCCTCGTCGGCCGCATTGAGTCCGTGAACGCGGTGACCGAGACCTTCATCAAAGAGCGGCCCCTCCCGGCAGGTACCTCCTCGAACAGCTTCGACAAGGGCACGGCGTCGAACACCATGCAAAAGGTGGAGAACGAGGACTACGCTGCCATGCTCGCCCGCTTCGAAGGGGGTGCCATCGGCTTCTTCGAATCGACCCGTGTGGCTGTCGGCCCGCATGCCGAGTACATCCTTGAGGTCTACGGCACCAAGGGGTCCCTGCGCTGGAACTTCGAGCGCATGAACCAACTCGAGCTTGCCGACGACCCCCGCGGATACCGCACCATTATGGCCGACAAGTCCTTCGGCGAATTCGGTCGATTCCAGCCCAATGCTGGTCCCGGAATCGGTTTCAACGATCTGAAGACCATCGAAGCTTCGCTGTTCCTGCGATCTGTGATCGAAGGCAAGCAGCTGGCCCCCTCCACCGCCGACGGCTGGTCGGCCTCTGAACTCGTGGACGCCTCGCTACGCAGCGCCGAGTCGGGTGCCTGGGTGGAGATCCCGAGAGTCACCGGTGAGACGACCTATGGGTTAACGCCGGAGCTCCTCGACGCTAAGTCTTAATCGGGCTTCAGCAGAACAGACCCCCGAGCGCTGTGCGCCGGGGGTCTGTTCTTTTGATTGACATTCCATTAGCAGGCGTTATTCAGAAATCCGCACCGCAACGCCTTCCTCAGCCGAACGCTGCGCGGCGTTGGCGATCATCAACGCCGTACGTCCATCTTCGAAACCCGGGCTGCTGGACGCCGCGCCACGCACAAGCTTGATGAACTCGGCCAGCTCAAGTGCGTAAGCCTGGGCGTACCGTTCGATGAAGGGTTCGACGTATGGCTCTTTTGCCTCGACTGATGGGGCTGACGAGAAGCTCACGAGGTTGGAGTGCAGGTTGCCTACCTGGAGCATGCCTAGCGCACCGAATGCCTCGAGACGTTGGTCGTAGCCGAATGGGCTGCGCCTGGAGTTCACGATGGTAACGACCGCGCCCGAGGCGGCGCGCAGCGTAACCACCGCAGTATCGAAGTCGCCGTGCTCGCGTGCGCCCGGGTCGAAAAGTTGCGCTCCCGTCGCGCTCACTTCGACGATGTCGCCAACGAAGAAGCGTGCCATGTCGAAGTCGTGGATGGTCATGTCGCGGAATATTCCGCCTGAGACTCCGATGTAGTTGGCCGGCGGAGGCCCCGGATCGCGGCTGATGATCGTGAGCTGTTCGAGTTCGCCGATCTCGCCGGCCTGAACCCGTGCATGAACCCTCGCGAAGCTGGGGTCGAAGCGCTGGTTGAATCCCAGCGCGACGGGCACCCCGCTCATAGCGACTTTCGGTCGGAGTGCATCGACGCGTTTGATATCCAGGTCGATCGGCTTCTCACAGAGCACGGGCAGGCCCGCATCGACGCAAGCCTCGATCAAATCAACGTGGGTGGGGGTCGGTGATGCCACAAGCACGGCGTCCAATTGCCCCGATTCGATGAGCTCTCCGGGTGAGTCCGTCACGGTACCGCCGAAACGTGCGGCTACCGCCGTCGCGCCGTCTATGAACGGGTCAGCCACCCAAGCCAGTTCGGCTTGGGGATTCGCTGCGATGCTCGCAGCGTGGACCTGCCCGATGCGGCCGGTTCCGATGAGTCCGAAGCGGACGGGATTCTGCGCCATAAAGCGTCTCCTTTCATGATGAACTGCCGGTTGCGCGCGCAGGGGTGACTTGTGAGACCCGCGAGCGGAATGCGAACCACGTAAAAGCACAAGGGGAGGCTCCTTCCGAACCTCCCCTTGTGCTTTGCTGAGGCAGAGCTAGTCAGCGAAGCGGAATAGCTTCTTGTTGGCGAACTCCAGCATGCCGACCTTGCCAAGTTCACGGCCGTAGCCCGACTTCTTCACGCCGCCGAACGGTACATCCGGCCCGGACAGGGCTGTGGCGCCGATGAAGACCATGCCGACGTCGAGCTGGTTGCCCACGTGTTCGGCACGCTCGCGGTCATCGCAAATGATGACCGACCCGAGGCCGTAGGGCGAGGAGTTGGCGAGCTCGATCGCTTCCTCGTCGCTTGACACCTTGTAGAGCTGAGCGACCGGACCGAACAGCTCCTGGCTATACACGTCCATCGCAGGAGTAATGCCGCCGAGCACCGTCGGCGTGAACACGTTGCCATCCGGGGTGTTGTTACCGACGAGTACCTCGGCACCCTGATCGATAGCTCCTTGGACCTGGCCGATGAGGTCCCGCGCCGCCGAGGCCGAAGCGAGCGGACCGAAATCGCTGGCCTCGTACGACTGCCCGGCAATGGCCGCCTTGAACTTTTCGGCGAACTCGTCGAAGTACTTATCCAGCACGACGATGCGCTTTGAGCCGTTGCAGGACTGCCCCGTGTTCAGCATCCGTCCGCCGACAGCCTGGGTCACGGCGTAGTCGACATCCTGCGTGTCGAGCACGAGAAATACGTCTGCTCCACCCAACTCGAGCACGCACTTTTTGAGCGCCCGGCCAGCGGCCTCGGCCACGATCGCCCCGGCACCTTCGGAGCCGGTGAGCGAGACACCCTGCACCCGGTCGTCGGCGATCATGTCTGCGATCTGTTGATGCGTAGCAAACAAGTTGACATAGGCCCCCTCGGGGAAGCCCGCGTCGCGGAAGAGACTCTCGAGCGCTAGCGCAGACTCCGGGCACTGGCTGGCGTGCCGAAGGATGATCGTATTGCCCAGAATCAGGTTCGGTACCGCAAAACGGGCAACCTGGTAGTACGGAAAATTCCAAGGCATAATGCCGAGGATGACGCCTGTGCCTTGGAAGCGAAGGAACGTCCGCAGGCCGTCCTCGACGTCGAGCGCCTCATCTGCGAGCCACTCTTCGGCATTCTTCGCGAATGCAGAGGCAATTGAAGCAGTGAACTCAACCTCTCCGACACCCTGTGCAACGGGTTTGCCCATCTCGCGATTGATGATAGCCGCGAGCTCGTCCTTGCGCTCCACGAAGAGCTCAGCCAAGCGCTGCGCAAGCGCCGCCCGTTCGGCGATCGTCGTTGTGCGAGCCCATTCGCGATACACCCGGTGGGTGTCGCTCAGTGCGGCCTCTACCTCGGCCGCCGTGGCGGACGGATACTCGGCGAGAGTCTCACCGGTCGCTGGGTTGGTGACAGTAAACGTAGACATATAGACCCTCTCCCCTTTATTCGGTCTCGCCGGGCGCGGTCGTCGCGGCGTAGAAGCGCTGACGCTGACGACCGAGCTCGTGCTTTGCCGTACCCTCCTGGTTACCCGGACGCCCCGAGGTCATCGGCACTCCAACATCCCAGAACGCTCCATTGCCGGAGAGGTAGCGCCACGGTTCGACCCGGGCGACGATTACGGCAGGCCGATCCTCGACCCCACGCGCCTCAGTGAGTGCCGCCTTGAACTCATCAATCGTCGTCACCGTCCAGGACACGCAGCCCATGCTCGCGGCGTTCGCAGCGAGATCGACGTCGACCACGGGCCCATCAAGACGGCCCGTCGCGTCGTTCCTCTCACGCAGTTGGGTGCCGAACTCAGCGTCCGGACCGCCTTTCGCGACTTGCAGGGGCCAGATGCACTGATGACCCCGGTTGTCGATGATAACGACGACGATCTTCTTGCGCTCCTGCGTGGCCGTGACCAACTCCGTCGGCTGCATGAGGTAGGTGCCGTCCCCGATCAACACAAAGACGTCGCCTGGCGCGTCGGGCGTCGCGAGACGATAACCGAGACCTGCAGGGATCTCATGACCCATGCAGGAATTGGCGTACTCGAAGTGGATCTCAGTGCCGTTCGACGGATCCCACGACTTGTGAACGAGTTCGACAGCGCCGCCGGAACCGAGAATGAGAGCGTCGTCGGCACCGGTGTGCTCGTTGAGCGCGCGGGCAACCTGCGCCTGGCTCATAACTTCACCCGGGAAATCCTGAAGGTCATGTTCGAGCCGCTCGAGTGTGGCCTGCTGCGCGTCGGCAATCTCGCTGCCGTAACCTTTGGCGCCCCCATAGCCCTTGGCGGCCAGTTTCGCGTGCAGCGCGCTGAGCGACAGTTTCGCGTCACCCACCACCGGGTACGAGCCCATCTTGTGGGCATCGAAGGAGTTCACATTGAGGTGAACGAACTTCACCCGGGGGTTCTGGAAGACCGAATGCGACGCTGTGATGAAGTCCTGCAGCCGCGTGCCCACGCAGATCACGCAATCAGCTTGATCCGCGATCTGGTTCGCGCCCACAGTGCCGGTGACACCGAGACCACCGAGGTTGAGATCGCTGAGGGGACCGCTGCCCTTTCCGGCGAAGGTTTCAGTCACCGGAATTCCGAATTCCATGCTGAACCGGGCGAGCTCATCCTGCGCTTTGGAGTAGCGGACGCCGCCTCCGGCGACGATGATCGGGCGCTTGGCGCTGCGGATGATCTCAACAGCGTCCATAACCTCATCCTCGGTCGCGGGCCTGCGGCGGATCGGCCAGACTCGCGGCGCGAAGAAGGACTCGGGGAAGTCAAACTCGGCACCCTGGACGTCCTGCGGTAGGCAGACGACGACGGCCCCGGTCTCGACGGGATCGGTCAGGACCCGCATCGCCTCGGGAAGCGTCGAGAGCAGCTGCGCGGGGTGCGTGATCCGGTCGAAATAGCGGCTGACCGGACGGAAGCAGTCATTGGAGGACACATCGCGCTCGATAGGATGCTCGATCTGCTGCAGCACCGGATCCCCGAAGCGATTGTTGATGATATCTGCGGGGAACAGGAGGACAGGAAGCCGATTCGTCGTCGCGGTGGCCGCGCCGGTAACCATGTTCGTCGAGCCAGGACCGGCTGAAGCGGTGCATGCAAGCGTCGACATACGGTTAGTGGCCTTCGCGTAGCCGATCGCCGCGTGGACCATCGACTGTTCGTTCTTCCCAGGGTAGTGCGGGAAGTCAACGCCGTATTCGTCGATCCCCTGCGCCAGGCCAACGGAATTGCCGTGGCCGAAGATCCCGTACATACCGGGAATCAGGCGCCTGCGTTCCCCGTCCAGTTCACTGTATTGAACTTGGAGGTACTCAACGATGGCTTGCGCGACGGTGCGTCGGCGGACGTTCCTGGTCTCGATGTCAGTGCCAGTATCGACGGCTGCTGTGCTGGTCATGAATTCTCCTCAGTCTTGAAGGTACGTCGGCTTTCCGAGCCGATTCGTCCTTAGATCAGGTTGGCACCCCCGCAATGGGACGTTGTGTCCCACTTTGATACGGGATCACGGCGGCGGGAATTTAGTAGCACTGCCCACCACGGATCACCGCAGCCAAGAGACGAGTGCGCCCCGGGAGGTCCGGGGCGCACAGTGAGATCAGTCGAAACGGTACGGTTCGTGAGGGCCGACCGAAGGCAGCGGGCGTGGTCGCTCGCACGTGCTCTCAATGTCGATGTGTCGGCCAAGCTGCGACGATTTCTCGAAAGCAAGCAGCACTTCCAGCACGTGATAGGCGAACGCTCCACCCGTGCGCGGCTCGACCCCGTTGCGGATCGCATGGCCGAACTCGGCGAGTCCGATACCGCGATACGCGTCGTCTCGGTGCGTGATCGGGGTTTCGCGCCAGTCACCACCGCCGGGAGGCGTCATGTCCAGCGCCAAGTCGCGAGGCTCACCGCGGCGCAATATCGGAGCACCTGAGAAATGATCCGGGTTCGGCGCCGCGATGGAGCCCCCGGTCCCGTAAATCTCGAGGTGCGGTAGGTTGTGGTTCCAGACGTCCCAGCTGACGATCACGGTGGCCACGCCGCCCGACTCGAAATCGATCGTGCCCGTGACGTGGGTCGGGGTCTGGATCTCGATGACGCCGTCATATCCTCCGTCCTTGGTGGGGCGGGGACGGGTTTCCGACGAGCGCGGAGCGGAAGCCGAAACCCGTTTGACGGGCCCAAAGAAATTCACCAGGTTGGTAATGAGGTACGGTCCGATGTCAAGCATCGGACCGGCGCCCGGGCTGTAGAAAGGATCGACGTTCGGGTGCCAGTGTTCGTAGCCGCGGCAAGCGAACGAGGCGAATGCGGCGACAGGTCGACCGATCCAGCCGTCGTCGATCAGTTTACGGCTCGTCTGCATGCCCGATCCGAGGAAGGTCGTTGGAGCCGAGCCCACCTTTACACCCGCCTTCTGAGCGGCGTCCAGGATCTGTTCCGCTTCCTCGAGCGACGTCGCAAACGGCTTCTCGGAGAGCACGTGCTTGCCGGCGGCGATCGCCTGCAAAGTCACCGGTGCGTGCAGCTTCGGCGGTGTCAGGTTGAGCACCAGTTCAACTTCGTCATCAGCAAGCAATTCCTCGGGCGAGAGTGCCTTCGGAACCGCGTATTCCGCAGCACGCTTTCTGACTGCCTCGGCGTTGACATCCGCCAGTGCGACGACCTTGACGTCGGGATGCACCCCGATCTTGTCGAGGTATTGGTTGAGAACATTTCCGACGCCGATGATGCCGACTCGAATGGGTTCCATTAAAATCTCCGTCACTAGTTATTTGAAAGCTTCCGGGGCGAGGAACTCTCCCCGCCCCGGAAGCGGGTGCCGGCGGCATTCCGCGACCGATGGTTGCGGCAACGGTCCGAGTGTCGCCGGGGCCAATCGCGTCAGTTCAAGACGCTGGGCTCAGTCGCTCGTCACGTACCGCTGCGGTTGCCTCTTCGTCGACACAGCCGTCCGCGATAACCACACCGTAGACCTCAAGCGCAGCCTCTGTAGAGACTCGCCGCTCGCGAATATCGTCGAGCACTGCGAGCACGTCACGCTCCAGCGGGTCACCGTAACCACCGCCGCCCGGCGTGATGGAGACAATCTTCTCCCCGCGCCGAAGATCGTAACGGCCGACGACGGGAATTTCGCGACGCTCGCCGCTCTGGAGATCCTCCACCCAGGCTGCCGGCACCGCGCCGCCTTGACCGCCGCGAACCCCCTTGGGCGGATTAAATTTGCCCTCAAGACCGTATGTGAGCGTCACGGCCTCGGCCCGTGGTTCCATCGTCACTCGAGTGGCAAGTCCGCCGCGCTGCCGGCCAGCGCCACCTGAATCGGGTACAAGAGTGCGCTCGTGGATCAGAATCGGGTAGCGTTGCTCGTCTACCTCGACGCTGTCGTGGTAGAGAAGGGCGCCACATACCGGTCGCTGGTAGGTTGGCCATCCATCGACGTAGGGAGTCGCAGGACCGCCAACGCCGCCGACCAGGATCTGGTTCACGTACGCATTGCCGTTCCGTTCATCGATGCCCGAGATCACTGACTTCGCAGGCGCCTGCCCGGCTGCGCCCTCCGCAGTGCCATAGCCGTCGTCGATCTGTGAAAACGCCGCTTGCACGATGTTGACGACGCGATCGGCGAGGTTTGTTGTGCCGGATGAGCACGAATAGGGATGCTTTGGCACCCCCACTGCGCAGCCGTCACGCAGCAGCACCTCGATGCGCCGGAATGTCCCAGCGTTGCTCGGCAGGTTCTCCGGGATCCCGGAGAGAATCCCGGCTAGCGCTGCACCGGTGGCCGTTGCCCTCGTGAGGTTGAGGCCGTTCGGGAGGTTGTCAGGGTTGTCCCGCAAATCGATGGAGATGCGGCCCTCGGCGGGCTTCACGGAGATTGTTGCCTGCAGCTTCACACCGTCTGGCCCCGTCCCGGGGAAGGGGTCGTGCGAGGTCGAGCCGTGGAGGACGTACTCCGGCAGGGTCTCGATCGCGCTGACCGCCAGACGCTCTGAGTAGTCAAACCACGCATCCACGAAATCCACCAGGCTGTCCACACCGAACTTCTCTGCGAGCTCATGGATCCGGCGCTCCGCGATACGAGAGGCGCCGACTGATGCGAGGTAGTCGCCGTACCACTGCTCAGGAACGCGGATGCGGGACCGGCACATGCGGATGATGTCGTCGATGTCGGTGTAGTCTCGCTGTACCCGAACGCAGGGGAAGATCAGGGCCCCCTCTTCGTAGACATCGCGCGCCGTCGCGTAGAACGTCGTCGGAAGCGAGTTGCCGCAGTCAGCCTGGTGGGCCTTCGTCACGGCGGTGAACAGGTGCCGCCCTTGGATAAAGATGGGCACCAGGATGACGTGGTCCGCGGCGTGGGAGTTGCCCCGATAGGGGTCGTTGTGGAGGAACGCATCACCTTCACGGATGTCGTCGTGAAGTTCCACCATGTCCTCGCCGAGTGGCCCGGCTCCGAAGACGTGCACGGGCACGCCCTCAGCTGCGGCGAGCAATTGGTTGTCTGCGGTCAGCACCGCGCACGAGAAGTCTCGCGCAGTGTTAATCACGGATGAGCGGGCAGAACGCAGCAGCCCATTCGTCATCTCTCGGACGATGCCGTCGAATGCATTGGCAAGTACCGAGAGCTTCACAGGATCGAATTCGCGCGTCACGGTTACGCCTCCTTGCGGGTCAGGTAGATGTTGGATCGATCGTCTAGTGTTGCGTTCCACTCGGGCGGCACGACGATGGTCGTTGTGGGCTGGTCAATGACCGCGGGCCCGAGGACCTTGTCCCTGGGTGCGAGAGTGACGCCACGGTAACGCTGCGTGCTGAAGCTCTCGCCACCGAAAATGACGCAATCGGTGCGGTGGACTTCGCTGGTGCGGCTGACCTCGGTCTCGGTCTTGGCGTGTTCTGGCCTTGGAATCTCCACCCGCACACCCCACGTGATGACTTCGACGCGGCTGTCGGGATCGTGCGTGCCGTTCCGGCGGTCGTGTTCCTCGTGGAAGGCCTGTTCAATCACGGCTGCTGCGTTGCCGGCGGTGTCGGGGGCAGCATCAAGGTAGACGCGAAGATCCCACGCCTGGCCAGGGTAGCGTGCGTCGACGAAGTACGTAACGTTCGCTGCTTCACCAACCCCCTCGAACCGCCGGCTGAAGACGCTGGCCTTGGCTTTCAACTCCTCCACTGCGCGAGCTGCCGAACCGGCGTCGAAACTGCAGGTGTCGTTGTGGAGCGGGGAGAGGAATTCGGTGGCAATGGGCGCACGGTGGGCACCGTACGCCGCCAACACGCCGGCGGTCGCCGGGATGAGCACGGTATCGGCCTCCAGGAGGACGCCGATGGCCGCTGCCACCATGGCGCCGGCGCCACCGCCGGCAACGATCAACGCACCTCGCGGGTCAACACCCTGTTCCAGGGCGGCCTGTCGGATCGCGGTGGCCATGTGGTTGGCGGAGACGTCCAGGATGGCTTGGGCCGCTTGGACGGTGTCCATCTTGAGCGGGCCGGCAATTCTTGTGTCGATGGCCCGGATTGCTGCCTCGCGGTCGAGCGTGAATCCGCCCTCGAAGCCTTGGGTGTCTAGATAGCCCAGTGCGACGCAGGCGTCGGTTACCGTGGGTTCCTCGCCGCCGCGACCATAGGCTGCAGGACCCGGGGTGCTGCGGGCGCTCTGCGGACCCACCCGAAGGAGGCCACCGCCGTCGATCCATGCAATGCTGCCACCACCGGCACCAATGCTGGACACGGCAACCGACGAAAGCCCAGTCAGGTGTCCGACGAACGGCTCACCAAGCCACGCTTCACGAGTGTGGCGGACGACGCCCTCCTCAACCAGCGAAACGTCGAACGTCGTGCCGCCCATGTCACACACCACAACCGTGTCGCGGTCCGGAGCGGCGGCTGCGCCGACAAGCGGCGCCATTGACGGACCGGAGTTGAGCAGCAGGACAGGACGGTCCAGCACATCTGCGACGTCGAGCACGGCACCTTCGGAGGTAACCACCAGCAAGTCGCCGGCGAAGCCATACTCCTCGAGATCCAACCGCAACTTGCCCAGGTGGTCGGCCATCAGCGGCTTCAAGGAAGCGTCAATCGAAGCAGCCGAGGAACGCCGGTACTCGCGGATGGTCGGGTTGGCTTCATTGGAAAGCGTGTATGGCACACCCGGCAGGACTTCCTGGATAAGTTCGGCGATCCGCCGCTCGTGCACGTCGTTGACGATCGACCAAAGGAATGAGACAGCGACGGCCTCGATCCCCTGGTCCTCGAACGAGCGGAGCACATCGCGCACCTGGTTTTCATCAAGCGGGACCAACACATCTCCCTCAGCGGAGATGCGTTCCTGGATTTCGAATGTCAGGTGCCGGGGGATGTAGGGCGGCGGGTAGGCCGCCTTGGAATCGAACGCGTCCCGGCGTCCACCTTCACGCAGCAACAAGGTGTCGGCAAAGCCTTCGGTTGTCAGCAGAGCAGTCTTGGCGACCTTGCCAGTCAGAACTGCGTTGGTGGCGTGCGTGGTGCCGTAGACGATCACGTCTGCGTTACGCAGCACGTCGTCGCCGCTCCAGCCTACGGACTCGGCAGCCCGACGGACTGAGGCCTCGAAGCCGGTAAAGACGCGGTCATAGGTGGTCAGCGCCTTACCCACCGCCATCTCACCGGTGTTGGAGTCAACAACAACGTCCGTGAACGTGCCGCCGGTGTCGACGGCGATGCGGTACCTCGCCTCGCCTGGTTGTGTTTGAACTTCACTCATTGGTCTTCAATACTTTCGTAGAACTTGCTTGTGAAAGCCTCCGCGGCGCGGAGGTTGCGGATTAGAGTCGTGGTTTGCCTACGCGGTTGCGGAGCAGCCCGACCCGTTCGATGTCGATCTCAACCGTGTCTCCCGGCTCAAGCCAGACCGGCGGGTTCCGCTTCGCGCCGATACCTTGGGGCGTGCCGGTCGCGATGACGTCACCCGGCTCGAGCGTGAGGAAGCTCGACAAGTACGAGACGATGCGGGCGATGGGGAAGATCTGGTGCCTCGTGTTCGAGCGCTGCATCTCAACGCCGTTCACCCGGGTCACCAGCTCCAGATCCTGCGGGTCTCCGACCTCATCGAGTGTCACGAGGGCTGGGCCCCAGGGAGTTGAGCCATCGACGGCTTTGCCGGCAAGCCACTGCGTACCGCGGTACTGGAGATCTCGTGCCGTGATGTCGTTCAAAGGAGCCAGTGCTGCAACATAGTCGAGTGCTTCGTCCTCCCCGACCCGGCTCGCACGCCGGCCGATGACTACGGCGACCTCGCCCTCGAAGTCAAGGTTCTCACTGACCTCGGCGCCGCCGATTTCGTCGTCGGGACCGACAAGGGTCGTTGCGAACTTCGCGAAGACATCGGGGTACTCGGGGAGAGCGCGCCCGGTTTCAGCGACATGATCCTTATAGTTGAGGCCGACACAGAGAACCTTTGCGGGATCCTGCAACGGAGCGGTCAGACGCATTTCGGAGCGCGCACCAACACGTGCGCTCGGGGTGCTGGCCGCGAGTGCGTCCGCAGCCGCCGAGAGCTCGGCAAGCTCTCCCCCGTAAAGCTCCAAGAAGGTCCGGACCGAAGAAGTTGCGCCTTTGGATGCCTCTGGAGCGATCTCGAACAGCCGTTCCAGATCGTACACAGCGTCGTCGACAAGCAATCCGCCGCGGATGCCCGATTCGTGTTCATAGGAGACGATTTTCACAGTTCGTGTTTCCTTTCTTCCCTCAAGAACGAGGGGAATCCTGGGCTACCTTGAGCACGGCTTCGGTGAGACGATCACCGATCTCGGCGGCGATGCTCTCATCCATAGGGGTCGAGAGCGAGAGCAAATTGGCCGGTGAGCCAAGAAGACCGCGCTCATAGGTGGCCCACCAGAGACGGTGCTGGGTGGCTTCGTCCACTTTCGTCGCTCCGGCAGGAACGGCGCGAAGCAGAGAACCGCGACCACGAACTTCCCAGCCGGCCTCAAGGATCCGGGAATTCACAGCATCCCGAGTTAGGTCGCCAAGTTGGTTCAGACGCTTCACCTCGTCTTCGGGGTAAAGGCGCAGGGCGACGGCACCGGCGGCCATGCTCACCGGGTTTCCCGAGAACGTGCCTCCGTGGGGCAGACTTCCAGGGCGGGTCGGGTCCACCTCGGCCATGAGCGCAGCGAGTCCGACGATTGCGCCGACCGGGAATCCGCCGCCGATGAGCTTTCCAGTGGTCAGGAGGTCCGGGTCGACGCCGTACTCGCGGCTCAATCCGCCGTAACCGAGCCGGAGACTGATGGTCTCATCAATGATCAGCACGATCCCATAACGGGTCGCGAGCCTCCGGGCCTCGCGAACGAACTCTTCCGAGATGCTGAGCAGACCAGCACGGTTTGGTAGCAGGTCAAGGATGATCGCAGCGTAAGAGTCCGGGGCAGCTTCGATTGCCTGTCGGAGGAACTCGATGTCGTTGAGCGGCACTGAGGTCACGTCATTGATCACCCCACGGGTAACACCGCGCGTGTAGCTCGGGCCACCCGGAACCAGCGCCACCTCGGACGTACCGTGGTAGCCGCCCTGGGTCACGATCACGCGCTCGCGCCCAGTACTCGCACGCGCGATCCGGATCGCGGACATCACCGCTTCGGTACCTGAGTTCGCGAAGCGCACCTGATCTAGAGCGGGCAGGCGTGACAGAAGAAGATCTGCGAGCTCCCATTCGTAGAGGTTCGGAATGCCCCAGCTCGCGCCCGAGGCGATGGCCTTAGTCGCCGCCTCGGTGATCTCAGGCTGGGCATTGCCGTGGATCAGCGAGGTGAAGTTGTTGTTCGCGTCGATCAGCTCGTGGCCGCGATCATCCCAGACCCGGTATCCCTCGCCCCGGATCGCGTACGGGCTCGGCGCTCCGGTGTAGTAGGTCGACCGACCGTAACCGCCCGGCAGCAGCGGGAAGCCCCTCGGTCCCCTCCGAAGATGGGGGTCCACTGCGGGCCCACCCTCGAGGATCCGCTCCGTGTGGTTGCTAGTTCCCAATGTGTGTTTCTCCAATTTCTTTAGTTCACCAGATCGATGAGTGGCTGCCCGGTGAGCGCCAGACGCACTCGTTCCACCGCACCTTCTTGTAGCGCGCCGGTTGAGCGGTTCGAACGCCACGCGATGTGCGGGGTCAGGATGGTGTTCGGCGCGGATCGCAGTGGGTGCTCCGGGTCGAGCGGCTCGTGCGCGAAAGTGTCGATGCCTGCTCCAGCGATGTGCCCGGAGCCGAGCGCGGCAGCCAGAGCAACCTCGTCGATGAGGCCGCCGCGCGAAACGTTGACCACCACGGCGCCCTTGCGCATCTTCCCTAGCACCTCCCCGGAGACAAGATTCGACGTTTCGTCGTTCAAAGGCAGATGCAGCGAAACGACATCGGAGTTCTCGAGCAAGTCGGCTAGAGCGGACATTTCCACGAAACTTTCCGTGACGAACGGATCGTAGCCGCGAACTTGGGCGCCGACCGCCGAGTACATTCGTGCCACATGCTGGCCTATCCGTCCCATTCCGACAACGCCCACCTCGAGCTGCGAGAGCACCGGGGCGTCATAGCCGATGGTCCCGTTCCAGCCGAAGCGGCGAATGGCGGTATCTCCCGTGGGCAACCGCCGAGCGAGCGCAAGGCCCATGGCAAATGCGTGCGAGGCCACTTCCTCCGAAGCTGTTCCCGGGACGATCGATACGGGAATCCCGGCCCGAGAAGCGGCGTCGACGTCGATGTTGTCGTATCCGATCCCATAACGGATCACTGCGCGGCACTTCTTCATCAGCGGGAAGTCGGCGGCGTTGAGCCGCGCGTAAGGAGTGATCATGACGATCTCTGCTTCCCCCAGTCCTTCCCGGAACGCGTCGCCATCCGCGGCGGCGTTGAGTGTGTAGCCGAACTCCTCCGCGAGCGCGTACTCGCGTTCCAAGTCCGGGAAGTGATGAGGAGCCACCAGAATTGTTCCCTGGTCATCGCGGTTCATAGTGTGCCGTCCTGTTCGTGTCGTGCCCTAGTACGATGCCGGAGACCCGATCGAGCCGGGCGCCCCGCATTGCATACAAGTACATCTCGAAGTCAAGACCGCCATCCGTGCCAGATCGATACACTCGGGGCTTTGGGAGAACTACGGGATTTCCCTAATTGGCACAATCGGCGTCCCGGCGATGATGGTTCCATTCTTAGGTAGGCCGCGATGGCGCTGCCGCAGGACGGGAGGCAATACATGAGCATTCGGACGACGTGGAGCAATTGGGCGGGCACTCAAGGCTGCCAGCCCGAGGCGGTTGTCAATGCCGTTTCCGTGGAGCACGTGAGCGAGATCGTCGCCGACGCGACCAGACGTGGGATCTCGGTTCGCCCGGTAGGGACCGGTCACTCGTTTGCCCCATTGGTGCCAACGGACGGAATCGTGCTCGATATCTCCGCGATGTCCGGAATCATCGACATCGATCGAACCGCCGCTCAGGTACGTGTCAAGGCCGGCACCCCAATCTCGGCGATCGGGGAACCTCTGTGGGACGCGGGTTTGTCCCTGAAGAACCAAGGAGCGATTGATCTCCAGACAATCGCCGGCGCGGTCAGCACGTCCACCCACGGTTCAGGACTGCAGCTCACGGCCTTGTCTGGCGCTGTCGTCGGCGCAGAGTTGATTACTGCTTCCGGCGAACTCGAGCGGATTGGCCCCAATGATCCACGGCTCCCGGCCCTTCGAGCCTCAATGGGGCTGCTGGGGATCCTCGTCAGTGTCGATTTGCAGCTCGAGCCTGCATTCAAACTGAAGGAATCGCTCACGTTCCAGCCCTTCGCAGAGGTCCTGGACCGATGGGACGAAGGGAACCGTACACACCGACACTTCAGCTTTGTTCGCGGACCAATGTATGACATGTCAGCGGTTCTGCCGCCGTTGCCCAATGACATGGACGACCCGACTTTGGTACGCATCTTCGACACCGTCGATGCAGACACCGAGGACGATTACACTCCAGCTGCGCGAGTCAACCGACCGTACAGGATCTACCCCGACCACTACCCAACGCCGTGGGAAGAAGTGGAGTACTTCGTTCCCTATGACACGGCCCACGACGCTTTCGCGGCATGCCTGCCCGTCATGAACCGCTTCCCTGACGAATTCCCCATGGAGGTACGAACTGTAGCGCGAGACGAGTCCTGGCTGTCACCTATGTACGGACGCGACTCCGTAGCCATCGGCTTCTGCCGGACGAAGGGCAGGGGCAATCTGCACTTCTTCCACACGATCGACCGCGTTCTGTCTGAGTTCAATGCAAGGCCGCATTGGGGCAAGCAGCAGTACTTCCTCGACTCCGATATTCTCCGCGCCCGCTACCCCCTGTGGGACGATTTCAACGAAGTCCGAAGGAAACTCGATCCCACAGGCACGTTCCTGAACGCTGCGCTGCGCGCGCTGTTCGAGTAGAGGGTTCAGGGGCGACTTCCAGTGAGGCTTCGCCCCTGACCCGGCGAAAGCACGAACCAAATCCTGTTACAGGTCGAAGCCCTTGCTGCGGAAGTAGTCCATCCGTCGGTAGAGCGTGGAACGGCCGATCTGCAACATTTCGGCGGCCAGGCTGCGATTCCCGTTCGATTCCTGAAGAGCCGTACGAAGTTCGCTTAGTTCCGCATCCTCAAGCCGCGAGAGCCGTCCAATCGTCAGAACTCTTTGGAATCCTTGGGGAAGATCATCGACGGTGACCTCGGCACCCTCGGCTCGTTCCACGGCGTTGGACACAACGGCGCGCAATTGATCAATGTTTCGCGGCCAATCAGTATTCGTGAGCGTCGTGATGAGCCTGCGCGACAATTTTTGACCGCCCAGTTCTTCCGCGATGGAATTGGCGAGTTGTGGGATATCTTCCCGCCTATTTCGCAGTGGAGCAACAGAGATCTCGAGTACATCGAACGCCTCGGAGAGGAGCAGGGTCGAGTCGGTAGGACGTGTTGCCGTGAAGATCAGGCGGAGAGACGAATTGCCCCGAAGCTGCTTCGCGATTTCGGATGCCTCGACCTGCGAAAGTTCGTCGGCCTGTTCGACAATGAGCGTCGCAGGCCGTTCGGTGTCAATTTGGTGGAGAAGATCACGTATTTGCGGACTGCCCAGTCCACCATTCTGAGCATCGACCGCGATACGCTCCCCGCGCAGCGAAGCGATTGCCTCGGCGAGATGTCGCTTCCCGCTGCCGATCTCTCCGAGGATCGCGACCGAACGCGCCTGCTCGACCGCCTTACGGGCAAGATTCAGCATGCGCATAAATTCGGCGCTTGCCCCGTCGAGCTTGGTTCGCAGCCTGTCACCTGTATCTAGCTGGGCGGTCTCTGCCTTACGCGGCGCACTCCTCGTTGCAGATTTTCGGTCTTCCGGCAGCGCGTCGACTCTGACTACGACAATGGCCCCAACGTTCGACGCCGAAAGGCTCACTGGAGAGACTTCGAGCGTTGCTGGCCCGGAACCTTGAAGGATCACCTCGCGGTTCAGATTACGTCCGGACGCCATTACGGCTTTTGCATATCCGGAGATGATGGAGAAGTCGCTTTCCTCTAGAGAGGCCGTGGCAGACGAGTTCAACAGGAAGTTCTTCCCGTCCATCGCAATCACCGCGCGGTTTCCGCGACGCCGGGATATCCTCAAATACTCGCTCAGCAGGGCCCGTTCCTTGGAAGAGGTACGCTGCTCGATATCGCGCTCGATCCGGGATGCCACACCCTCAAGCATCAGCAAAGTCGAGGACGGTTCGATACCCGATACCCGGTTGGCGGGCAGAGTCAGCCCGATCACGGCGCGAACTCGGTTGTGGAACGGGTCCCGGACGAGGGAGGCAAAACACCAGTTGCCCCTCATGTCCTCGCGGAAGTGTTCCTCAGGTGCGAGCCAAACTCCCCGCCCCTCTTCGAGCGCTAGTCCTTCGCCGTTGCTGCCGATGCTCTCCTCCAAGAGGGAATACCCGGCCGGAAATCCGTCATCTTCACGAAGAAAGTTCGCAGTGACGAGCACGCCATTCGGCGCCGTTAGGCTCACGTACCCGCCCATGTCGGCTGCAACTTCGTCCAGCTTTTTGAGGTGTGGTCCTGCCGCCTGGATTGTGTATTCGTCTACGCGACCGTCGTCGAATATTCCGCGGTCGGCCGCAGCGTCGACACCGGCAGCCCGGCTTCGATACCAGGAACGGGCGATCATCGGTCGGATCCCTGTGAGCTCAGTCTGTGGCTGCATCAGAAACAACTCACGGACTCGGTCAGCGCGCCGGAACCGCTCGTTAAACTCCTTGGATAGTGACCCTGCTGAAGCCATAGCGAGCACCTCCTTGTTATCTCACAGCGGAAGGGCAAAAGAAACACAGTCCTCATTTGATTGGACAACACGATATCCCCATAGTCAATGGTCGGCGTTCGCTGTGGTCGGTTCCCTTCAAGCGTCATTGGCGTGGCTTTCCGCGAGGCATTCATAGATCATTCCAACAGGGATATCGTCGCTGAGTTCGATGATGTAGGAACCTGAGTTGTGCCACGTGACCCTAACGCCACGTGTTCCCCCGCGAGATGCTTCTGCTTGGACGTGCCTCATCGCTTCTTTTGTGACTGATCTTCCAAGGGTGTTGTACGACTGCCGTTGAATCGTGTCGCGGGCGGCGGCCCTGATTGGCCGGGCGTCTTTGAGGCTAGAAACCATTGAGAACCGCTTCCCACTTGCACTTGGTCCACACTTCGAAGCCCTCGGAGCGTTCAAAGAGCTGTCGGTGGAGAGCTCCGTCGTGCCGCAGCCAGAGTACTTGGTCATCCCTGGTGACCGCGTCCACATGACCGTAGCGCACCGGTTTCCCGCTATGCCGTATCTCGACATCGAGGCCGACCAGTGGCCCCCATTCGTGCTGGAGGTGGAATTCCACTCCTATTCCCTTCCGGTAGGTGCGTAACGTGAGAGATCGACAGTTTGAGGCAATATCAGCCCCTCCGAACAAAGACCCCGTCCGACTTGAAAAATGTCTGTGTTTCGGATTCTTCATTGACGATCCACAAGACTCCTCCGCTCCCCGACACTTCCTCCACTCGACCTTGAGCAATGACTTTTGCGTTCCTCACGATGGTCACCACCTCTCCGCCTCGCAGCTCGCACCAATCGGACAGCGCTGCGTGCATCCTGCGTTCTTTGACTGCTTCTCGAGCCTTCACTTCTTTCACCTTGATCTTGATTCAGGCGACTGCTGCCGCGATGTCCGGCCAGATAACGTCGTTGGGTAAGTCGCCAACGGGAGGCTTTGACACGGGCGATGTGCGTTGCCATGGACTGAAACGCCCGCTCAACTCTGAGCTTTGCTTGCGGTTCACCGATTCGCGGTCGGATGACTCCCCCGGAATTGTTCGGTCGCAATCTTTGATCGTCCGTTCCCACTCGCTATGCCGACCAAGCGCGAGCTTCCGGTTCATCATTGCAATCAACTCACTAAAACTAGTTGGCGTATTTGGGTCTCTTCCAGAATCGGGCCTGGGCAACAGGACAAAGCGTGTCAGTTTGATACACCGTCGGGGACAAGCCGCACAGCCGTGTACACAGGAGGAGTGCCGGGATTTTGCACCGTTCGCCCTCGAAGAGGCCCATTCGAGGCATGAATCCGCACGAAGAAGGAAGCCCAGAATCTGGGCGTTTTCCCGCCCAGGTGACTAGCCGCCGTCGGGCACTCTCCGTTTCGTGCACGCCTCTCCGGCGCGATACCCCACCTCGAGTGCAACGCACGGCGGCGGCAGCCAGTTTTCGCGGCCGTGACCGCTCGGTTTCTGCGGCTCAGACTGCGAAGGCACGTAAGATGAGGGCGTCGAAGACGCGATCCGTGAGCAGCCAGTGGAGGAAGAGCATGGGGATGGATCCGAATCCGCCGCGGTACCGGGAGCGCGGGCGCCTGGTCCGGACGATCTTGACGATGGTTTTGTCGATCAGTTTCGTCGCCGAGGTTGTTCGGGCGTCGGGCTGGGAGCTGGCGGTAAGGGTCTTGGCGACGCCGTTGACGAGGGTGGAGTAAGCACTGCCGGTGGCGTTTTCTTTCACGTCCCGCGCGGCGATGGCACTCCATTCGGTGCGGATTGAGCCGGGCTCCGCGACGACGATGTTGATGCCGAACGGGGCGGTCGCGATGCGCAGTGCATCACTTAGGGCTTCGACTCCGTATTTGCTTGCGTGGTACCAACCACCGAGAGGTAACCAATGTCGCTCCGTAGCTCCGTGCCCGAGGTGCATTGAGGCACGTACGTCGAAGACTTAGGGTTGGACCGCCATCTGCGCTTCCATAAAGCAGACATAAGTGTGGACACTGTCCACACCCACTTTGGCAGGACAAACGACCATGCACAGCTCCCCTTTTACGACCGAAAGCAGCTTTCCAAGACGCTTCCGCGCCAAGGTCGGTTTCATCATGTCGTCCCCGGAACCCTGAGCCATGAACTGGTGTTGGCCAACCACGACCAACCAGACAGAACCGGAACGAGGAACCGCATAACCCCACCCCAGAGCAGGCGGAGGGCCCACCAGCCAGGACCCTGAACCCGCCACCCACACACCTTCATAGGCCACCGCGGCGGCCAGGCACCAGCCCGCGCACCGAGCGTCAGAGGGACGCCACCACAAGCTTTGTACACACGTTAAAGCAAAAACCCCTCTGACGAGGGGGAATGCTGTGCCCGAGGTGGGACTCGAACCGCATTCCGAGCCTTGGAAACACTGGGAACTCCCGAAAACATGCCGAGTACGGGCCAATCCGGCACCGGTACGACCCAGTCCGACGGAAATAGTGTTGACACTGTCAACACCTCTCTTCTTAGCCTTATATCCCTTGCGAATGAGGCGGGCATGCAGATTTCGCGCATCATTGCCGTTTTCGGTGTATCGACACTCAGAGGAATGCGATGGCCGTCCCCGGAAACCTCGGCCGAGCTTGAGGACACGCTGGGCCGCCGCTACGACATTGTCGCCCATGGACACCGCACGATCCTTTGCGCTCCATCGGTTCGCTGCACCCAGGCAAGGTTGAGTCCCCGATGTTTGAGGAGCAGGTTCAGACGAAGTTGATGGGCGATGCCATCACGCACTGCCGGGGTGGTAACAGGGCCCGGCCTTGAACACCATGCCGGTGTCCGCTTCGCTCTAGCAGCTCTGTCCACGCAATCATGAACTGGACTTATCCATCTGCTCAGGCGTGTTCTGATAGCTCAAAGTCCCCACGCCCTTTGAGGACTTCTTCAATTGTCCGTCGCAAATGCTTCGCCAGGGGCCCAGGCTTACTATGAACGACGACGTGGTGCCCCTCGTCGATTAGCTCCTCGACGTATCGCGCCGTAACCCAATTATCGCTGGAGTGATCGTTCAAATGTCCGTGAACGTGTACCTGCGCGCAGCCCTCACAAGCGGTCTTGAATATCTGCAACTGAAGTTCATCTTTTCCGTGCAAGTTTATAGCGCAAGGATCATCTGAGTAGCCCAGCTTCACTACGGAGCAAATCCAGCGGCTGATCTGATCAATCGATTGGAAGTTCAGTATGACCCGGCCCTGTGTTTCATCTTCAAGCATCTCAACGGCGTCGACGCCGCCCCTACCACTGCTCTCCGCCATGAGATCGACGAGTCCGTACTGCGTCGACGATGTGTAGCCGACCGAGATTGTGTTTGGCTGACTGGTGATTTGGAACTGTCGAACTCCCTCGTGCCTGTGTGCGTTGAGAATCATCTCAAAAAGAGCGTTCTCTGCGACAAGTCTGTCCGCGTGAGTGAACACTTGCTTCGCTCCGACATCGTCAAAGAAGTCCGAGAGCCAATCGGTGATCTGAGCTTTGGCCGCCCTCTCGTTATCGTCCGTGGCCAGTCGCTGCTCGTGGGCAAAAAGAGTGGTCGTATTGCTGTTGCCGACACCGCCCTGCTTTATGCGCGCCAGGTCCTCCGCTCGATTCTTCCAAGCATGCAGTAGACCAACCGAATATCGGGAGTGGTTTGAGTCTACGAGGGACGCATGTGGCTTACAGAGCCAGATCCCATTTGCCGAATCGGCACGTTGCGACGAAGTCAGTTCCGCATCATAACGAGGACCACCTGGAGACGCGGCAGTAATGTGTGCTGCATCCCCAGTGCGTGCAATCCCAGTTACACGATCCTCGGAAGGCCCGACCGTGGCCCCTTGACAGTTCGGGTTGGAGCACAGGTAGCCGACTCGACTGCCAAGCGCGATCTTCGTCTTATCCATGAAGTCATCACGAGTGTCAGTCGCCTTCGTGGCCTTGGGGATCATGAAGCAATTCAACCAGACACTATCGATGCAGTCCGACAGGCGCTGCCGAGCACTGATATGTAGTTCTGGTTGTCAAGAGTGCATGGATGAGCGGCTCCTGGGTTTTGTTCCGGGGGCCGCTCATCGTGTACCGGCCGGTTGTGATGTGGTGCGGGCGAGTCGTTTCTTCCGACTGCAGTGTCAGGCTGACATTCGCGGGTTGGTTACCGCATGACGATTTGTTCGGCTGGAGCTTTATCGGTGTCTAAGTTCGAGCGTCGACGGCACGGGCTGTCTGCTCATAGTGCGTTCCCGAGTTAGCTCCGGGTGCTGCCATCGCACTTCGGTCACGTCCCGGCCGGCCGTTCATCTCAGGCCGCGTTCATGCGTTCTCCTTGCTGGAGTGGTGCGGCCAGTGACCAGCACCAGCCGGCGAGTTCACGGGCGATCGCGGCGTTGGCTTTGACTGGCATCTTGTGGCGTTCATCGAAGTGTTTCCATTTGCGGTGCAGCCGGTGGTTGCCTTCGAGGGCGCGGATGCGGGTTGCCGGGGCGACGAGGTCAAGCTGGCGCAGCAGCCGGTCTCCAGGGCGTGTGTAGGGGCGCCGGTGCACCCAGGCCGCTTCGATGAGGAGTTTGCGGGCGTAGGTGTTCCCGGCCTTCGTGATCGGGCCCTGGTGCCGGGACTGACCGGAGGATTCCTCGCTGGGAACCAGCCCGAGATAGGAGCCGATGGACGAGCCCGTGAAGCGGGTCCAGTCCCCGATCTCCACGGCCAGCCCGAACGCAGTCGTGAGCTGGATGCCGCGCAGACACATCAGCGCGTCAATCACCGGCGCGTAGCGGCACGCTGCCACCGTCGCGGCAACCTGTTTGTCGATGCGCGCCAGCTTGGCGGCGAGCAGCTCGGCCTGCTCGACATCCGCCTCGTAAGTGAACTGCAGCGCCGGTTCGCTGAAGCGCTGGCGGATAAGCCACTGACGGTGTTCCTGCGTCCATCTGGTGTCTTTCGGGTAACGGATCCCGTGGCGGAGCAGGACGGCGTTCACCTGCTGGCGGGCATGCGCAAGGTCCTTCGCCGCGCCGGAGCGCAGCCGGGACAGATCCCGCAGGGCTTCCTCGTCAGGGTCCGGGATGCGCACCTCGGTGACCGAACCGACCGCGAGCATTTCGGCCAGCACCCGGGCGTCCCGCCGGTCCGTTTTAATCCGGTCCCCGGGGGCGCGGAGCAGTTTCGAGGACGCCGCGACGACGCAGTTGATGCCCGCGGCCTGCAGGTATCGGGCCAGGACGAACCCGGTAGGGCCGGACTCGTAGACGACCTTGACGCCCGGGCCGAAGCGGCGGATCCATTCCAACACGATGGCCGGGTCGGCGGCCATGCTGTGGGCGCTGATTTCACCCGTGGCCGGGTTCAGGGCATGGCCCACGACGGTGACCG